>JAWKTX010000015.1 GCA_041398825.1 Planctomycetaceae bacterium
AAACGACAGCTGATCGATGCTTTGGCCAGTCTGGCCGATCGGATGGAAACGGTGCCGAATGACGAACTGCAGCGGATAATGAAAAACACCATCGACCGTGTTCAACTTACGTTTGACACAATCGATGGTGTTAAGTCTCGGCTATCCGGGGGAGAGATTCACATCTCTGATTCCCCGGATAGCGGAATGGCGGGGGCCGGATTTGAACCGACGACCTCGAGGTTATGAGCCTCGCGAGCTACCAGGCTGCTCCACCCCGCGATAATGTACTCAAACACGGGAAACCGTGTTGGGTTCGCAACGTTGTGAAAGAATCACTCCGCTGCGTCATTTTCGCTTGAACTATTTGGTGTTAAATCGTGCTGGCTCTTTCCCTGCACGAGCTGAGATGCGGGATGGTATCGGCAATCAGATGGATGTGAAGCCACTTTTTCAAGAGTTTTCCTGATTCTCACCGTCGACTGTCTCCTGAACCACCTTCGACGCGAATATTCCTCAAACCTCACCTGCCCGATACCACTGCAAGAATTGCTGCGATCGCATTACACAACACAAGGAAACGAAATCGAAGGTTATCGTTTTCGGAGTGTTCTGAACACAAGGGAATTACCGATCACCCGCAGCGATCGATCGCAGGATGGTTTGTTCGGTTCATCTTTCGCAAGGTCCTGTCAGGTCTGTTCATACCAAATAAACCTCGTTTCATCGCGACTCCAGCGTGTATGAATTCACGTCAGCCGACGAAATTCTGATGTCGTCACGGATGCTCGGACCAGACATGATTTCCGCACACGCAGAGAATGATCTGTGTGAAGGCGCGTTTGTCTGCAGCGCAGCCAGTCGTTGTCACTTCCGCAACGTAGCCAGAACGATTGCCCGCCGTGGACCTGGATATCCTTCAATCGTCTTTGACGGATCAGTCGGGTCCAGAAAGTCTGCCAGCGATTCGAATGTCATCCATGATGTTGACCGCTGTTCGAGAATGGCTGTTGGGGTGACATCCACCACCTGAATCTGGTGAAACCCCGTTCGACGCAGCCATCTTTGCAACATTGGAACCGTGGGGATAAACCAAACATTTCGCATTTTGGCGTAGCGCCCCTCGGGCACGAGAACTTCATGATCATCGCCTGGAATGATCAGAGTCTCCAGGACAAGTTGACCGCCGGTTTTCAGACATCCCGCCATCGCCTGCAGATGATCAACCGGGCTTGTCCGGTGGTACAGCACTCCCATAGTGAATACGGTATCGAAGATCTTCAATTGCCGTGGAAGGATGTCGTCCCCCAGCGGCAGCACGTAGTTGTGCTGATCGCTGCGTGCATATTTGCGGATCGCTTCGTACTGCATGACATACAGCAGGAATGGGTCCAGCCCGCAGACAAACTTTGCACCCTGGTGAAGCATCCGCCAGCCGTAGTACCCGTTTCCGCAACCAACATCCAGGACCCGATGTCCCTGCAGACTGATTCGGGAGGCGATGCGATTCCATTTCCAGTCGGATCGCCATTCTGTGTCGATGGAAATGTCGTGAAAACGAAACGGTCCTTTCCGCCAGGGATGGAACTGCATCAATGTTTGCGTTGCTGAATGGACGTCTGCCACCTGAGCCCCGGTCACCGTCACAGCATCGCCGGAGGCATCAACAACCGATCCTTCAGCAGCGGGCGGCAGCCTGCTCCACGCATCGACCCACTGATTCAGCAGACCATGTTTTTCTGTTTCGAATGCAGCGCTGGTTTGGTGCCGCAATTTCTGGACCCAGTCTTCGCCCCCGGCTTCTGTCAACATCCGGAACAACGCTTCACGGTCGAAGAGTTTCATTCGGCTGTTGCTCCGGTACCAGCGTCGCGCGAGTCCGTCGTCTTTACAGCCAGGATGGAAGCAAAGTTGAAACATTGAAACCAGGGAGCAACGATTGAAAACCCGGCAGCAGAAAGCCGGTCGACATGGGTCTGCAGCGATTCTGGTATTAAACGGTTTTCAATGGCCGTTCGCTTCTGAGCAATCTCCAGATCACTGTAGCCGTGACTGCGTTTAAAATCGTGATGCAATTCGGTCATCAGCAGCTGCTGGGCCGGATCATCAAAGCAAATCTTCTCCGATATCAACAATGCTCCTCCCGGCAGCATGCCATCATGAATCCGCTGAATAATGTCTGCACGTTCTTCCGGCACAATAAACTGCAGCGTGAGATTTAGAACGACAAACGAGGCATTGACAATTGGTGTCGAACGGATATCCGCGTTCTGAGCGACAACCTCACACAGCCCCGACTTGTCAGTATCCTGCCTTTTCAGGATCTGCTGCAATCGATCGATCATGGCCGCAGAACTATCGACGGCATGGATCACGCAGCCTTCTTTCGCCTGCCGACGAATCAAAAGGGTGGCGGCCCCCAGAGAACATCCAAGGTCGTAGACATGACTATTCATCGTCACGAATCGCGAGGCCAGTTGTTCGATCATGGACAAAATCGAAGCGTATCCGGGCACAGACCTCGCAATCATGTCGGGAAAGACATTCACGACGTGTTCGTCGAAGACAAAGCTGCCCACCTGATTCATCGGCAGCAAGTAGATGTCGTCACGGGCCATATTTTGTGCGTATCACTGCAGGCAGATGTGGGGCAGACGGCAGGAAATCCGACTGTTCGAAGCGTGGAAAGACAGAACGACCAAAGGGATTATGCGGTGATATCCGTCCGACAATCACCCCCGATTACCGGGAAACAATTGCCAAACCGGGTTTTCGCCGGGTAGACTGACGGTCTCTCGCCAATGAGAAGGGCACACCCCCGAATTCAACGCCTTCCTTCCGAACCCTCAAGAATCCTGCAGCCCGGTATGGCTCAAACCACCGCCGGGCTTCAGCTTCCCGAAGTTTTCTTCAGCCTACGTAATACCGGAGTGACTCATGCTTGTGATCCCAGGTCGATTTGGAAAAGACACATGTGATGGGTACTCGCGCCGCGAATGGCTGCGAATTGGCAGTTCCGCCCTGACCGGATTAAGTGTCGCTTCACTGCTACAGGCATCGGCCCGCGGGGCTGGCGCGGAGATTTCAGACGAAGAAGCTCGTTATGGTGGCAAGGGTTTCGGATCCGCCAAGAGCGTGATTCTGATCTATTTGCAGGGCGGGCCAAGTCACTTGGATCTCTGGGACCCGAAGACCAACGTTCCGGATAACGTGAAGAGTATCTTCTCCAATATCGATACCAAACTTCCGGGAATTCAGTTCACGGAATTGCTGCCAAAGCTGGCTCAGCAAATTGATCGGGCAACGTTGATTCGTTCAATGAGTTATACGCCGGTTGGGCTCTTCAATCACACTGCAGCCATCTACCAGATGCTAACAGGTTACACGGCGGACAAGGTGAGCCCATCCGGACAGCTCGAACCCCCAAGCCCGAAGGATTTTCCGAACTTCGGCTGTCATATCATCAAGCAAATGCCACCGGAAGTTCCGATGCTTCCGTATGTCATGATGCCGCGACCGCTTCAGGAAAGTAACGTCATCGGTAAAGCGGGGACAGCTGGGTTCCTTGGCCGCGCCTACGATCCGTATTACCTGTATCCGACGGGTGATGACATGGATATGGCGAAGATGGAGAAAATCCGAATCGACGATCTGACTTTGCGCAAAGAAATTCCCATGGATCGACTAGGCCGTCGGGCTTCGCTGCGAGAGACAGTGAATGGGGGCATGAAGGAGCTGGATCGTGCCGTGGAACAGTATGCCCTGAATGAATACTACGAAAAAGCACTTGGACTTGTTCTTTCCGGTCGTGCTCGCGAGGCCTTCAATTTGTCGGCCGAAAAACAGGAAACGCGGGACATGTACGGCAACAACACGTTTGGACAAAGCTGTCTGCTGGCTCGACGACTGGTCGAAGCCGGAACGCGAGTTGTGGAAGTGAACTGGCCTAAGGTAGCCAATTCGGACAACCATTCGTGGGACGTCCACACAGGGCTGAGCAAGCGAATGAAAGATCAGTCAGCGCCGATGCTGGATGCCGGTTTATCCGGACTGCTTCAGGACCTGGATGATCGCGGAATGCTGAAGGACACACTCGTTGTTGCGATCGGTGAGTTCGGTCGAAGTCCGAAACGTGGCGTCAGCACCTCCGGCAACAGCAACAGCGATGATGGTCGAGATCACTGGCCCTACTGCTACACTGGTCTGATCGCTGGTGCTGGCATCCGTCGTGGCTATGTCCACGGCAAGTCCGATGAAACCGCATCGGCACCAGCCGAAGCCCCTGTCCATCCGGGAGAATTGCTGGCCACTATCTATCATGCCGTGGGAATGTATCCACGTCAGACGATTTACAACCACCTGAACCAGCCACGTGAGATGGTCAAAGCCGATGCCGTCATGGATCTGTTCGCCTGATTGAGTCCACGGTTCCTGACGGCGAGCAGAGTTTTCGTTCGCCGTCAGGTTCGGCTTCAGCGGCATGGGCGACCAGACCCAGAGAGATGAATCGTCGGCCTTATTCATTTAGTTCGGCCTTATTCATTTAGTTCAGGATGCTGAGTTCATCCCGTTCAGGTTACTGATGCACGGCAGCCAGCCTTTCGGGCGACAGCGAACGCGTGTTCCAGATAACGGTTCGAAGGTATCTACGCCTCCAGAAGCTGCCGAAAGTTCTCCCCCAAAATCCGGAATCGGTCGGCATCTGAAATGTCGGCTCCCAGTACCTTACCAAGCTCCGTCCCCAGTGAACGCCCTGGAAGGTGACTTCCGAAGACGATACGGTCTGCACCAATTTCCCGAACGGCCATTTCTATGAATCCTGCCGTGGCATCAAAGCCGCTGGTTTCCGCCAGTACGTTCGGGGCGTCACGAATGGCACGGAGCCCCTGCTCCCATTCTCCCCCTGCATGGGCGCAGATGAATTTTTGCCGCGGGTAATGGCTGGCGACGGTTGCGAGTTCCGCGGGTGTTGACTCACCAGGTCCCTGCTTGCCACCCGTCTTGAACCAGGTATGCTGCATGATCACAGCTTCGAGATCGATGGCGGCTTCGATCAATTCCCGGCATCCCGCATCTGTACAAGTGCGTGCACCGGGACCACCTCCGGCAAAGTAAACGCCCTTCGCCGGCCCATCTCGCAACCATCGTTTCATAGCGTCCAGGGAGGCTGCAACATTGTTGGCATTCAGCTGGATCATCATGATCAGCAAATCACCGTGAATCGAAAGCGGCTTCAGCAGGGCTTCAGCGTGTTGCGATGCAAACGATTCGAACGCAGCGTCCGTTGTAGTGCCGATGCCAACATGGCTGAAGTAACATAATCGTTCAACTTTGAATGTTTCAATCGCCGGTCGGGATCGTTCGAAATCGGCCAGAAGCTTGTCGCTGCCGTCCGATCCCGGATGGGCAAAGGCTGGCGTGAAATAGGAATCCCAGATCCGGAATCCACGGAGCCTTGCGCCCGTTGGTAGTCCCGGCAACAAATTTTCTTTTTTCATTCCCGGAACCTTTCGTTGACGAAAGAAGTCGAAAGCACATTACAAATGCGACAATCAGGGATTCAGAATTGCATGACACAGAAACCCGTGGCCTTCGCAGTCTGCCATTGTCCGCTCATTGGAACGATTTTGCCAGGGGCAGGAGAGTTATGCTGGCAACGACACCATAATCTGGTGATTTGGCGTTACCAGTGATACCCAATCGATTAGATTCTCCTGAAGGAAGGCGTCGCTCGTTGCCTGTAACTTCTCAAAGGCCGGACCGGAGATTTCCCGCCGCCCGATCGCTTTGGGTTGGAGGCTATGTTCGTTGCTGCATGCTCGGCCAAATTTGTCGCCAGCATCCATCGAGTGTAAATTCTGTTTGGATCAGATTCCTGATAAAGCGTTCTGCCTTCCGAAGTCTTATTTCCGAACTGCTGGTCATGACCTACCGAATCTTTACCACCAAACCAGAATGCTCTTCCGCACCAGGCTTGCCTGTTCAGCGGACCTTACTCCTGAATTTGTGGCTGACGGTATTTGCATTCAGCCTTCCTGTACAGGCGACATGGGCTCAGGATGCCCCCGCATCCAAAGCACCTGCGGAATCGGTCGAGCCAGTGATTTCTGATGCGATTCAGATGCCTTTAGGTACCGTGCCGGACGGCGTAGTTACCATGACGCTGGTGGAGCAGATGCCGTCTGCAAATCAATGGCTCAAGTCAGAGAGTCCGTTGACGGAAGCATTTCGGTGGTCGGGCGATTCATTTCTGATCCCTCGAATTCCCGGTTGTTATGACGACTGGGGGATTCGGGATTCCTGGAAGGGTCCCGTGCTTCTGACGGTGACATCTGACGTTCTTCTGGCACCTGGTCATCATCATTTTCTGCTTCGAGCGCGCGGACTTGCTCGATTGTGGATCGACGATCAGGTCGTCGCGGAAACCAAAGCGATTACTGCAAAGCCACCGGATGGTGAGCAACCAGTGACGCCGCTTGCAAAACCGCCCTTGCCTGGCCATCGTGTTCATGGCTATCGCCAGCAGGAAGTGTCAGGAGATTTCACGGCGGCAGCGAGCGGGGAAGGTCAGCCGCTCCGGCATCGTGTTGTGCTGGAAATCCTCGTTGGGGGTCCCGGGCGTCGAACAGAAACCGGCGAGGTCCTGGTGGCGACGTTATCCGCAGACCAATCGACCTATCATATCCTGCGGCCAGGGGAACGCGGACCATTGCCGCTGACAGACAAAGTCATTGAACCGGAGCTGGAACGCATCGAAGGCCAACTGAGGACACTGGAAGATGAAACTCGCCGGGCGGCCTCTCAAAGTATGGCGGACTACTGGGACCGACGGCACGAACTTGCTCGCGCGTGGGTAAAGAAGTCGCCCGACTCACCCCCTGCGGAAGGGGTTCATCCGGTCGACGCCTTTATTCATGCCAAAATTCGAAATGCGCACCAGTCATCAGATCTGGACAGTCAGCAATCCCAGCTGTTCCATGATCAGGTCCTTCCGATTCTTCGAGACCACTGCTTTCGGTGTCATGGAGACAAGAACAAGGGCGACTTACGGTTGAATTCGCGCGACGCGATATTGAAGGCTGGCGAATCCGGCCAGGCAGCCGTTATCCCGGGCGATCCGCATGCCAGTGGACTGATGGAACAAGTTCGTAGTGGAGCGATGCCGCCAACCGATACCCCCTTAACGACCGAACAGATCGCAACGCTTGAACGATGGATTGCTGAAGGGGCCACGTGGCCGAATCGGCCGGTGGCTGCTGAGCAACTCAAACTGGCGGCGGTCATCGATGATCAGAAATTTGTACGTCGGGCGTATCTGGACGCGATCGGTCTTCCACCAAATCCGTCTGAAGTCCGTTCTTTCCTCGCTGATCCGTCTCCCGACAAGCGACGCACTCTTGTCAAGCATCTTCTGAACGGCGAAGCGGTTGCTGATCACTGGATGAGTTACTGGCAGGATGTTCTGGCTGAGAACCCAACGCTGATCAACCAGTCCATGGGAAGTACAGGCCCCTTCCGCTGGTTCCTTCATGATTCACTTCGCGATCGGAAAGCGATGGATCGCATGGTGACGGAACTGGTGATGATGCGAGGCAGTGCGGAAACCGGTGGCAGCGCGGCATTTGGCATGTCCGGCGAGAGCGATGCGCCCCTGGCCGCCAAGTCCCACATCCTTTCAGGAGCATTTCTGGGGATTGATCTTCAATGTGCACGCTGTCACGATTCGCCGTATCACAGTACGCTCCAGCGCGACTTGTATTCGATGGCCGCAATGCTCGACCGCAAGGTCGTGACAGTGCCCGCAAGCAGCCGAGTGCCTGCGGCGTTCTTCGAAAGGAAGGGTCGGCAGCCGCTGATTGAAGCCACTCTGAAGCCGGATGAACCCGTGCCGCCTGTCTGGCCGTTTCAGGATTTGCTGGACCAGGGTTATGCAGAACAGCTCAGTCACATCCTGCAGGATTCTGACGACACACGTGAGCAGTTTGCGGTGATGCTGACCAGCCCCTTCAATCGTCGATTTCCTCGCGTCCTGGTCAATCGCGTCTGGAAGCGATTGATGGGCGCGGGAATGGTTGAGCCCGTTCATGACTGGGAAGGCCGTGACTGTAGTCATCCTGAACTGATGGACTGGCTTGCCGATGAACTTGTCCGAAACGACTACGACCTGATGTCGATCGTT
The DNA here is from genome assembly GCA_041398825.1 of Planctomycetaceae bacterium. NCBI lineage: Bacteria > Pseudomonadati > Planctomycetota > Planctomycetia > Planctomycetales > Planctomycetaceae > Planctomycetaceae bacterium. The sequence continues at coordinate 8,159 of JAWKTX010000015.1, forward strand.
CACATTGTGATGACATCCGAGTGCTACATGCGCGAAGCCCTGGGGGCAAACCTGGAATCGACCGCTTCCGGACGATTCTTCAATGCTCCCGATCGTCGTCGTCTGACGGCCGAGCAGATTGTGGATTCGTTGTTTGCAGCGACGGGCAGGAAGATGGAGACGGAGGAACTGACGTTTGTCTACGATGGTCAGCGGGCTCTCGGTCATCGTCAGACCCTGGGCCAGCCGACTCGCGCCTGGATGTTCGCCAGTCTGAATAACGAACGCGATCGTCCCAGCCTCGCATTACCAGGGGCCCAGTCCATCGTGGATGTCCTGGAAGCATTCGGCTGGAACGGGAATCGGCAGCAGCCCATTCAGGTCCGCGAATCCGATCCGAACGTACTGCAGCCGGGGATCCTGGCGAATGGCTCCCTCACCGCGGCATTGTCACGAGCTTCGTTTCAGAGTGAAGTTGCCAGGCTGGCACTCGAATCAGCGTCGCCCGATGAACTTGTTGAAGAATGGTTTCTGCGATTGCTGTCGCGATACCCCACAGATCGTGAACGAATTTTGTTTTCTGAAGCGTTGAGCCAGGGATTTTCGAATCGCGTTCTTACCGTCGATCCCGAATCCTTCCCCAAGCCACCGGAAACGCTACCGTTGGTGACATGGTTCAATCACCTGCGTTCTGAAACAACTGTCATACAGCAGGAACACGAAAGACGCGTCAAACAGGGGCCGCCGACGGATCCACGTCTGGAGACCAAATGGCGCGAGATCTACGAAGATTTCATCTGGAGTCTGATTAATCACGGCGAATTTGTCTGGGTTCCCTGATCTCGATGTCGCCTGAAACCCGTCAAACCAATTCCTGGACTGAGTATTCCGTCATGCCAATTTTTTCTGATCACCCTGTCGATCGTTGTCGGGCTGATGTTCAGCAGGTCAATCGTCGTCAGAGTCTTTCTGCGATGGCCGCCACGGGGTCTGCTGTTGGCTTCGCAAATCCCCTGATGTCCGGAGTGTCGACCGCACAGGAAACGGACATTGCCCATCTGCCGAAGGGTGGCGTGGAGCATGTGATTTCGATCTGGCTCGGCGGCGGCATGGGTCAGATCGACACTTTTGACCCAAAACAGTTGGGGGATCCCAAAACACGAAAAGCGGGTGCGTATTACCCATCCATTCCCACTGCGGTCGATGGTGTCCACGTCTGTGAACATCTGAAGAACTTAGCACCACTGATGGATCGTGTGACAGCGATTCGCTCCGTGCATCACGAAATGATCGATGAGCATGCGGCGGCAACGAACCGAATGCATACGGGCCGTCCGGTTTCAGGTACGATCACGTATCCATCGATTGGATCAATCGTGTCTCATGAGCGTGGCCCTGCCGCACCCGGTGTACCAGCTTATGTACTTATCGGTTATCCAAACGTGACCCGTGGCCCGGGCTTTCTTGGATCTTCTGCAGGCTATCTTTACCTGACTGACACCAGCAAAGGTCCGGCGGGGCTGTCACCAGCGGTGGGCATCGATGCCGAACGACAGTCTCGACGTGAACGATTTCTGAACGCCATTGGTGAGACGCGTGAGGCGGCGGATCGAAAGTTACAGGACTACGAAGCAACGATCGCTGCAAGTTTGAAACTCAGTGGTCCGGAATTCCAGCGGGTGTTCGAACTGGACCGCGAATCGGATGACCTTCGAAATCGTTACGGAGGGGAATTCGGTCAGCGGTGTCTGCTGAGCCGTCGGCTGGCCGAACGCGGCGTTCGGTTTATTGAGGTCTCTCACAATCTGAATTTCCTGAATGGCGCGGGATGGGACGTCCACAATCAGGGCATCCTGCAGCAACATGCCCTGATTCAGGAACTGGACACCGCCGTCGCGACGCTGATTGAGGATCTGGAGCGTCTGAAAATGCTGGACAAGACCTTGATTGCCATCACAACAGAATTCGGGCGCCCGCCGGAATTTGACAGTGCAGGCGGTCGGGGTCATCAGGGGCGAGCGTTCACCTGCGTGCTGGCAGGGGGCGGACTGCGGCACTGCGGCGCGTACGGTGAGACAGACGAACTGTCCAAAAAAATCGTTTCTGACCCGGTTTCTGTGCCGGACTTCTTCGCCACTATCTGCGCAGCTGCTGGTATTGACCCATCCAGATACCTCTACGACGGAGACCGACCTGTTCCGGTGACCGATAACGGGATCCCTGTCGCGAAACTATTTTCGTGACCACGATGTCGGACACAGGAAGTGGGAAAAGCAGTTTTTCAATTCCGTATCCGAACGTGTACAATGTCGTTGTCCGGGTTGATTCCATGATGGATGGACCGCCCGGACTCTTGCTTCTGTGACAGGCTTTCACAGCGGCTGTCCCCACCCATGATTTCCTGCCACGTGGCATCCCGCCAAGTACTATCCAGCCAATTTGCGACGCGTTCTGCGTCAGGTTCATAAAGAATTGCTGCCCCATGATTTCGGAATCAAATCATTTCCACTGCCCTTCGGGCCGCAGGCCGATTTTGAGATGGAAGTCTCTGTTCGTTTTCGGCTTGATTCTGTCGAACGCGGCATTTGCTGCGTCCCACGCTAACGCTCAGGCAGTGGAAGACAACCGACAGAAAGAAGAATTCTTCGAAACGCATGTTCGACCGTTGCTCCTGGATCGTTGCATCGAATGCCACGGGCCGAAGAAACAGGAAGGCGAACTGCGGCTTGATCAGCGACAACAGGTACTTCAGGCCATTGTCAGTGATGTGAAGCTGATCGACCTGGAATCGGTAACTCAAAGTCGTCTGCTTCAGGTAATTCAGCACGCGGAAGACGATGTCCAGATGCCGCCTTCGTCAAAGCTACCGGATGAATCGATTGCTGTCCTGACCAGATGGATCAGCGAAGGAGCCTTCTGGCCGGAAACAGCAAATCTGGAAGCCGACGCAATCCAGCGGGCAGAACAGTGGCGTCAGCACTGGGCGTTTCAACCGCCTGTGATGCCGGATCTGTCTCAGGTCCCGGATGCCATGAATCCGGTGGATTATTTTGTTACATCGAAGCTGTCAGAAAAACAGCTGCATCCGTCACCAGGAGCAGACATTCGAACTCTGGTTCGTCGTCTCTCGTATGCGTTGACTGGCCTGCCGCCAGCACTGGGTGATTATGATGCAGCGGAAAAGGCGGCTGGCGATAAGAAGGCCTGGATAAATCAGTACACGGACCAGCTTCGGCGTCGCCCCACTATGGTGAGCGATGGGCTCGCTACTGGATGGATATCGCACGTTATTCTGACACGCGTGGTTATGTCTTTACAGCAGATCGAGAATACCCGGAAGCGTGGAAGTTTCGCGAATGGGTGATTCGGTCCCTGAATGCCGACATGCCTTACGACGAATTTGAAACGACAGATCGCTGCCGATCAGATGCCGGGTTCGGATGATGGGAATCAGCTTGGCAGCCATGGGATACCTGACACTGGGACGTCGGTTTCTGAACAACAAGCATGACATCATTGATGATCGAATCGACGTAACGATTCGCGGAATGCAGGGGTTAACCATTGATGCCCGATGTCATGACCACAAGTTCGATCCAATTCCTGCCGCGGATTACTACTTCGTATGGCGTCTTCGATTCATCCGACGACCTGGCAATGAGCCATCCAATCTGAGGCTGTTGATCGGGAAAAGCCTGTCGAACCGGTCATTTTTCTTCGCGGCCAACTCTGGCAATCGGGGCGACCGTGTCCCTAGGGGCGATTTCGTCTATGCTGGCGGGCGATGCCCCGTCGTTCTCAGTTGGCAGTGGACGAATGGAACTCGCTGAAGCTATTGCCAGCACAGACAACCCGCTGACAGCACGGGTTGCTGTCAATCGTATCTGGATGCACTTATTCGGGCGTGGTCTGGTGGATTCGCCAAGCGATTTCGGAGTGCGAACGGATCCGCCATCGCACCCGGAACTTCTTGACTACCTGAGTGTTCAGTTCATGCAGAACAACTGGTCGAACAAGTCGATCATCCGGCAGATTGTAGCCATCGGAAACCTTCCTTCGTTCGAGTGATCCACGGCCCGATGCTCTCTCTGTGGATCCGGAAAATCGTTTGCTCTGCCGAATGAATCGTCGTCGACTGGACTTCGAAGCTCATCGGGATTCGATGCTGATGGTCGCCGGCCGGCTGGACGAAACAATTGGTGGGACATCTGTGGATATTACCGCCGCCGATGTGCCGCCGCGGCGAACTGTTTACGCTCGTATCGATCGACAAAACCTTCCCGGCGTGTTTCGCACGTTTGATCTTGCCAACCCGGATACGCACGCTGCAACGTTTCGAAACGACGGTCCCTCAGCAAGCACTCTTCCAGTGGAACAACAGCTTTGTAATGCAACAGGCAGAAGCGGCCGCTCGGCGGACAGAAAGTTCGGGCGATTATGGCGGCAATAACGAACAGCGAATTCAGCAACTGTTTCTAACGATCCTTCAGCGTCCGGCAACACAGACGGAAGCAGCAGATGCTAAGGCGTTCCTGGATGGGTTCGCCAGTGAACAGGCATCAGCCGATGAGCGGTCGGGGTGGAGCTACGGCTGGGGGGCTCTTGATGAAGGCACAAATGTCGTCACGTCATTTACGCGATTCCGGCATTACGAGAAAGGTCGCTGGCAAGGCAGCAACCAGTTTCCGGATCCGACACTGGGGCACCTTACTCTGAACAAAGGGGGCGGACACACGGGCAACGACATCCATCATTCGGTGATTCGTCGATGGAAGACTGATACTTCCTGTCAAGTTACCGTCAGGAGTCAACTGGGACATCCCGCTGCACAGGGCGATGGTGTTCGGGGAAGGTTGATCGTATCCGACGGACGGCTCCTGGGTGATGCCGTCGTGCACAATTCGTCGGCGTCGATCGATGTTCCTTCTGTGGAATTGCAGGCGGGGCAATGGATCGATTTTGTCGCCGATTGTCGGGCGAGTAGTGCATTTGATTCGTTCAACTGGACCATTCAGCTGGTACCTTCAGTGAACGGAAATGTGATCCGGACCTGGAATTCGGAACAGGATTTCGGGCGCGAACAATCTCAGCCGTTGCTGGACGCGTGGTCTCAGCTTGCGCAAACTTTGATGCTGACCAACGAATTCGTTTTTGTTGACTAGCTCGTCCGGACCGCAGTCAAGGAAATCATCTGGCGATGGATCCCCACACCGAACCGTCGAAAACGCAGCGCCAGCGCTGGCCTCTCCATTTCCGAATTCTGGCAGCCATGGTGGTTGGGACGGTCATCGGACTGGCCCTGAATCCCGGCAAAATTCCACTCACACAGGATGTTCATCTTCAGGTGACCCGTTCTGATGAGGGGATTTCGGTTCAGGAAACCGTCACGGGCGCCGAGGATGGTGATGCGGCCGCCATTCTATTTCGTGAATCGTTTGCAAGTGACGATGAATTTCGACGCAGCTATCCCCGACTGATGGAGCTGCTGGGAGAAAACGATACCGTGCAGGTGCCAGTCACCGATGGTGTCGCCCGTGTTCAGCACGAAATGAGCGGAACGACCGTCATCTGGCAGAGGAAACACAACGAGGTTCCCGCAGTCAGCCAGTTTTCGGCACGAGAAATTGATCAGCTGCCAGCCTTCTGGAAGCAGATTGCGACTGAACATCCGCCCGGAGTCACGCACCAGGTGATCTCACTGGTCCGGTTTATCGGCGATTTGTTTCTTCGCCTGTTAAAAATGGTGACGGTGCCTCTGATTGCGACTTCGCTGATCACAGGAGTCGCCGGCTTGGGTGCACACGGCGGATTCGGGCGTATGTTCGGGCGGACACTGTTTTACTACCTCGGCACCAGCCTTCTGGCGATTACCACCGGCATCATTCTGGTCAACATCATTCAGCCCGGAGTCGGCGCAACACTGCCGGGCGGCGGCCGTACGATCTCTTCTCCTGAAGGGACCCTGGGAGAAATCCTGATTGCGCAGCTCCTTCGAATGATTCCTCAAAACCCGGTGCAGGCGTTTGCAAATGGCGAATTCCTCTCCATCATCTCTTTCTCAATTCTGTTTGGAATGTTCATCAACGTCGTGGGGGGCGATTCGGGAAAGCGACTGGCAGATTTTTTCGATGCGGCATTTCATGTCATGATGCGAATGACAACGTGGATTATCGGATTTGCTCCGATCGGTGTCTTCGCATTCATGCTGTATGCAACAGCGACTCAGGGATTTGAGATCTTCGGTATCCTTGCCAAATATATGATCACCGTCTTCCTCGCGTTGTTGATTCACGGCTGTGTGACTCTTCCAGTTCTGGTTCGCATTTTCGGGCGACGCAGTCCGGTGGCATTTGCGAAGGCGATGACGCCTTCACTATTGACGGCATTCTCAACCGCTTCTTCAAATGCAGCGTTGCCGTTGACCATGAGTTGCGTGGAACAGCGGGCCGGTGTCTCCAATCGCACGAGTTCCTTCGTTTTGCCTCTGGGGGCAACGATCAACATGGATGGCACCGCTCTTTACGAAGCCGTCGCAGTTTTGTTTATCGCACAGGCAACGCCGGGATTTGATCTGACTCTGGCGCAGCAGATCACGGTCGCGATTACCGCCCTGCTGGCCAGTGTGGGCGCTGCAGGAATTCCACACGCAGGACTGGTCATGATGGCCATTGTCCTGCAGGCTGTCGGGCTGCCTCTGGAATCACAGGGCATCATTATCGCAGTGGATCGAATCCTGGACATGTGCCGCACCACCGTGAACGTGTGGAGTGATTCGTGTGGGTGTGCCGTCATTGATCGGGTGACGAATTCGCCCCAATCCGAGTCATAAGTGCCTATCGAGACTCACGTTGCGAGCCTGCGGCCGATCAACAGAAACGAATTTTGCGACCCGCAAATCGTCGGCTGTGTACCTCCCGCAAGGTGTTTTTTGAGAGCGATGCCGGAACCTCACAGGGAACAAACTCTGAGGCTGTGTATTCGGCAGAATCTGCCGACGAAAGTCCATGGAACCACTGACGTTACGAAGCGAAAGCGGTCTTGATCCGATCTTCGGAATGCCTTTATAACTCTGCCTGTTTCTTCGCATGAGCTAAGGGAAGCTGGAAGGTCTCGCGCCTTTTCCCTCTGATCACGCCCGTCCACTTCAGCACGTTCTTCCAGCCATCCTCTCATTGTCCGGTGTCTCTGTGGCTGTGATTCATCTACCAGACAGCAACCTCTTCATCCCATCGGGCATGCGCTGCCCGCGGGCCCGCCATTCTATTCGAGGGGCTGTTCTGTGGGTTTTGATGGTGCTGACAACCGGATGCACCGGACGAACGATCAAAGTCGACAATCCGGTCTTCGACAATGCTCCGCCTCGCAAGTCTCTGGTGAACAGTGCTTCAAGCGATCGTGGGGTGGGAATGGCAAGTCTTTCAGATGAAGGCGTGCAGCCCGTCGGTTTTTCGCCGACCAGCACAGCACCAATGAGCGCGACAACAATCGTGGCTCTGGTCAATAGCCGCCCGGTTTTCCTGGATGACGTTGCTGGTGACTACCGAAAGCTGCTCGAATCAAAAAGCGAACTGACGACAGATCAGCGGAATTATCTCCTGCGTCAGCATTTGGAAAAACAGTTGCCGGATTACGTCCGTCAGGAAGTGGTCGTGCAGACACTCCGGCAAAAAGTTCCTGCGGATCGTCAGAAGATGATTACAGATTCCCTGGAACCGATGTTTCAGCAGATTACAGAAAACATCAAAGCCGAACGTGAGCTGAACTCCGACCAGGAGTTTGCAGAGCTGCTCGCCAGTCAGGGGATGACAGTGGCCCGACTGAGGGATCAGTTTGTGCGGGTTCAAATGGTCAACGGTTACATTGCCACACTGGCTAATCCTCCAAAGTCTGTCGATCGAACAGACATGGTTAAGTATTATCGCGAACACATCGACGATTACACGACGGAAGAACAGGTGCGTGTCGCGGAGATTATTGTTCGCTTCGATTCGCACGGAGGTCAGACAGGTGCGAGCGAAGTCATGCAGTCGGTTCTGAAACAATTGGAATCCGGACGAAGTTTCGGGGATGTTGCCGAAGCATTCTCAGACGCATTAAGCTCAGAAAAGAAGGGCGATATTGGATGGATTCAGCAGGGATCTTTCGCAGATAAGGAACTGGAACAAATGCTGTTTCAGTTACCGGAAGGTCGCATGACACGCGTACTGACGCGTGAGGATCGACTTGAACTCTTCTATATCACCAGCCACCGCAGCCGGACGACTGTCGCGTTCGAAGACCTGCAGAAAGAAATTGAAAAGGCGATCCTGAAAGAAAAGGCCGAAGCGGCCAAAGATCGTGTCATCGACGACCTGATGGCCAAAGCCACCGTCGAAACCATGTTCGATGAAGGATTTCGCGGCCACACGCAGTTCTGAAGTCGCGAATGACTACTGGTTCCTGCTTTAGCTGGTCCTTCGAATTCAGTACTCGGCAGCAATAATCTCGCGATGCAGTCGGTTCCCGGGACAGATGCTGCTCGCGTCTCTGTCTCCGTCTGCCTCCTCCGGCGTTCCGGACCGCCAGAAAATCACTGGCAGCGCATCGATGCAGTCCCTTTGAAATTGACACCGTCTGTAAAACTTCAGGCAGTTTCTCCTGCCCAAAGAAGACACTGGCCGGAAGAGCGTTAAGATGCGGGAAGAAAGAGCAGCTCGTCGTTCCTGCGGTCATACGGCATCGTCTGTTCACTCCTGATACTTGCCCTCAGTACAGCATTCTGCTTCGGCCGCTCAAGCCATCAATATGAATCGTTCTCGCAGTTCTGGTCCGTCGTCCCGTTCATCCAAATCGCGTCGTGCAAAGCGCGAAGACAATCATGCGGACGGCATTCAAATGAAGTCGGTAGCCGATCGACTGATCATTGAAGCGTGCGGGGAGTTGCTGGGACCGAATGTTCTGGTTGTTCTGCTCAATGGGACGACGCTCGCCACGGGACTACGCGAAACGCGACCAGATTTCAGTTATACATTCTTTACGCCAGAGCATTTCTTCTTTCAGACACTTCAGACATTTCATTCTGAATGTCGGTCCATGGATCCGGATTCCGCCGAACAGACGTCGGCGATTTCAGACTTCGCCCTCCTGAGTTTGGGGCAAGACTCAAAAACGGAGATGGAAGTACGCCTGTTGTGCGATGTGGATCCCCCGACCGGGCCCTATGACAGTATTGCTTTCCCGACCAATGCGATTGGCTCGGCCGAACAGACTCAGGAATTGCTTCAGATCTGCCACCTGCGTTTGAAGCTGGGTGGTCGACTTGTCGCATCGACCAACAATCCCAAAGACAAATGGCTGCATGCTCAACTTCGTTCGATCTTTGACAAAGTCACGGTTTCAAGCCATCGAGACGGTGTCGTATACATCGCCAGAAAGCAGGAACACTTAAAGAAAGAAAAAGATTTCAGTTCGACTTTTGCATTTCGTTTCCGCGAACAGCTTGTCTCCGTCAGAAGTCGCCCGGGAGTCTTCAGCCACCGCAAAGTCGATGGAGGCGCGAGATCGCTCATTCGATCTCTTGACCTTCTGGTCCCGTCGGACGACGAACCAAACCGCGCATTTGATGCGAGGAAAATCGTTGATCTTGGATGTGGCTGTGGCGCCGTGGCCGCAGCTGCAGCATTGCAGTATCCGGAAGCACAGGTGCTGGCGGTTGACAGTCATACTCGAGCCATCGAATCGACTCGCCGGACCGCGACGGCGAATGGACTGAACAACGTAAGCACGATGCTGGCCTCAGATGCCATCATTCCGGAACCGAACAGCTGGGATCTGTTCCTGACGAATCCTCCGTACTATTCTGACTACCGCATTTCAGAGGTCTTCATTCAGTCTGCTCGGATTGCCTTGCGGCCAGGTGGACGTATTCACCTGGTGACCAAACTTACGGACTGGCACGAAGCCCGACTGAACCAGCTGTTTCGCGATGTCCAGGTTCACCGAATTGGTGAATATGATGTCCTGACCGCTCGTAAGCGATGATTCTGCCAGGCTTCCCCTGATTTATCGTTCGCACAGCCGCTACTGCTATGACAACGTTCGGAAACAGCACTTCCTCTGCAGGTGAATCATCGTCAGATCCATTGATGACACCGGTTCAGTTTGTTCCAAAAGTCGGCCCCAGGCGAGCTGAATTGCTCGCGAATCTGAACATCCGAACTGCTCAGGACCTGTTGTTTCATATGCCGACCAGTGTGAACGACTTTACGGACGTTCGTGCTGTCCCACGCCTGGAGCCTGATGTGGAACAATCCGTCCACGGTCGGGTTGTCGATCGCGACACACGATTTCTGTCCAAAGGCCGGACTCTGGTTGGCATCATGCTGAACTGCAATGGCCACTTTGTACGGGGTGTCTGGTTTAATCAGCCATGGATCTTCAGAAAGTATTTTGATAATCAACATCTGGTCTTCAGTGGCAAGCCTCAGAGAAAGAACGGGCAATGGCAGTTCAACAGCCCGCGCGTTCATGTGTTGTCCGATGACGACGATATCGAAAACGCTACGGGGGTTCTCCCTCGGTATCCACTCACTGATGGGATCCGGATGGACGGCATGCGGCGTATGACGCGTTCCGTCGTCGAGCACTACGCCCATTTCATTCCTGACGGATTGCCGGAGGCTTATCGTGAGCGGCATCGGCTTCCCGATTTGCAAACCGCGCTGAAATGGCTGCATGCTCCCGCTTCGATGGAAGAATTCAACGCGGCACGTCATCGCATTCTTCTGGATGATTTGCTGGAGTTTCAGTTAGGAATGGCATTACGTCGTCGCATCTGGAATCACAGACTTCGCGCAGAACCGATTCCGGTCAGCGCGAAGGTCGATGCCAGAATCCGACGGCTGTTCGACTTTCGATTCACGAAGGGACAGGATTCTGCCATCAGTGAAATTACAGCCGACATCAGGAATAACCAACCGATGCACCGACTGCTGCAGGCCGATGTTGGCGCTGGAAAAACGGCCATCGCTGTTTACGCGATGCTGGCGGCCGTTGCCGCCGGATTTCAGACGGTTCTGATGGCTCCAACAGAAGTGCTCGCTACGCAGCACTGGGAAACCTTTAATGAGCTACTTGCCGAAAGTCGGGTGAAGCGGACATTTCTGATTGGGGGACTGACGACAGCTCAGCGCAGAGATCGACTGGCGGGAATTGCCAGTGGAGACATCAGTCTGGTCATCGGTACCCAGGCAGTGATTCAGGAAGCCGTTCATTTCAGAAGACTGGCTCTTGCTGTCATCGACGAACAACACCGATTCGGTGTTCGGCAACGTGCCGGGTTTGCCAGTGGCACGTTCAGTCCGCATGTGCTTGTCATGACGGCAACTCCCATTCCTCGCAGCCTGTGCCTGACGCGATTCGGGGACCTGGATGTTTCGCTGATTCGAGAGCTTCCACCTGGTCGTCAGAAAGTGATCACGTCACGTGTCCAGGATGAAGCAGATCAGGCAAAAGCCTGGGATTTTGTTCGTCGGCAGATTGGCATCGGTCGCCAGGCCTACGTCGTTTGCCCCCGTATTGAAGAACAGAACGAAGACGACACCGCTTCGGCAGAGGCCGTCTACAAACAATTGACGGCGGGAGAACTTTCCGGACTGAAGGTGGAATTACTGCACGGCCGAATGGATCGCGATCAGCGGCACGAAGTCATGGACCGTTTTCGATCCGGAGAGACACACATACTGGTTTCTACAACTGTCATTGAAGTGGGCGTCAATGTTCCAAATTCCACCATTATGGTCATCCAGCAGGCAGAACGATTTGGGCTGGCACAACTTCACCAGCTGCGAGGCCGGATCTGTCGAGGCAGTTTTCAGGGGTACTGCTTCCTGTTTTCAAATGCCGAGACCCCGGATGCGGTGGAACGCCTGAGTGCCATGGAGCAGTCATCCGATGGATTTGAGCTCGCGGAAAAGGACGCCGAATTACGCGGGCCTGGAGACGTGCTCGGCCTGCGGCAAAGCGGTTCGATGCCATTGCGGGTTGCGAATCCCGTCAGGGATATTCACCTGCTGACAATTGCCCGCCGAATGGCTCAGGATCTGGTGGATTCCGAAGCATTCGACCAACCGGAATTCCGTGCACTGAAGACGACGGTTCTGGATCGATTCGGCGAAGCGCTGGACCTGCCTCAGACAGGTTAAGACGGCTTAAAGAAGAGCGCAGCCACTGTTTCTTCAAGGCAGTCTGACAAGAGTGCCGAAGCGTGTCAGGAAGTCTAAAGAGATGCCAGAACGCTTCTCAGGACATCCATGGAGCTGCTTTGGTATTCTTCTACGCGTTTCCGGGCAGCCTCGGCTTTGAGTCTTGAGGCGTCCGGCTGCAGCGCCATCTGCAGGACAGTCGGCGCAATATGCTCAACATCCCCGGGTTGGTCCAAATCAAACAGCCATTCCTGAAGCCCGATATCTTCCCACATATAACCCTTGGATGTCTGCTCTGCCCAGCGACAAACGATTGCTGGTATGCCGTGTCCAATACACATGATGGGTGAGTGCATTTCGTTGCCGAACAGCCCCGCACTTTGGGTGTAAGTGCTGACGGCTTCACCCGTCAGCCAATAGTCCGGCCGCCAGACGACGCGTTTTCGCACTTCCTCTGGCAGTGGTTCCAGAAGCATTTCCCGACCAACGGTCATCTGCGTCCGATCTTCCGGGCACAGCAGAATCTTCAAAGCGGTTTCTTTAACGACCTGGACAATCGACTTCCGCAATTGAGCATGGTCGTGTTCTTTCATGGCTTCGTTGCGTGCATGCTTGACCTCGTCGAACGGCACATTCTTAATCGTCCAGTAAGGTGTGTAGCGAAGTCGGGGAATGCAGCACAGGAACCGTCCCGCTTCCAGTTGATGTTGTCTCAGAAAATTCCCAGCCCGTTCGTCATCCCTCAAATCACAGGCAAATGCACCATCCGGACCAAACTGCATCACGGGAGCCGTGCACCCTTTCTGTTTGGCCAGTGCAAGCGAATGCGAGTCACGAAAAAATACGAATCGAGCTTCGCTGAGCACATCGATTGTCCGGGCCATTAATTCTTCGGACGTTGAACTTGTCGACGTTGAATTCCGCGACGGCAGGGTGATCCCATAAATGCCATAGGGCTTCCGGGTCGCTTCTTTCCAGCGAATGACATCCTTTTCGGCCACGAGTGAAGGGCCTGATCCGTGAAGCAGAAAGTCACAGTTGTTAAACGCCTGCTTCAGATCATCCGAAGTTTTCACGATCTTCAGCCTGGGAAATCGATCCTGAAGCAATTTCTCTACGCCATTATCTACGCGACTTGGCCATAAGGTTACGTCGATCTCCGGCAGGTGAGTTTCAAGAATTCGCAGGACGCCCGGTGTATGAGCAATATCACCGATATTGACCGTCTGCCAGGAAGACCGCAATAAAACATGTGCGGGGCGGCGACTGGCCCCAAAAACGGACGGACAATTGACTGCTCCGATGGCCAGAGCAGACAGGAATTCTCGACGTCGAAACGATGGCATGACAAGGCACTTGCTAAATTGAATGGCGCTAACTGGACAACATCAACATGCTAACCGATCAGTCCTTCAAATGCTCTGTTCAAAGACTGAACTGAACGCGACGCGACGATGACGGGAATCTGACCAACCCAGGTTTCCGTTCGGCCCAAATCCACACCAGTTGGTTCATCCCAACCGGTTTCCAACGGCCGGGCAGAAGAAAGAACACGTCCCCTGCACCCGCCTAATCTAATCGGTCCGTTGAAAAATCGAGACAGGCACGCTGGACGGCTGTAGACCGTCGTGTTTTCAGGTCTCCAGCTCGAGCCAGTCCAGTTCTTCAACAGGCTGCGAACCTAACCTTCCGCAACCAGCGTGACAGGCATCCAGGTCGATGGATCGAATGAAACAGGGAAATCATCACCCACGCTCAACGGTAGTTCGCCAAGTTCGCTGTCGTGAACAACCAGGTAGAATCCTATCCGTCCAATTTCAGCAACTTCGTTAAACCCGGGGAGTTCAGTTGAGGGCAACCAGACTCGCAGTTGGTAGCCATCTGTGGTCACAACGGTTTCGGCCCGACAATTCTCAGGATTCAACTGATGTCGGCTGTCCCTTTGTTGCGCGATTTCGAGACGGATGATTCTGGGTTGTCCCTGCGATTTTGAATCAACAGGAACGACTGCCAACGCGGTGCAGTAACCAGTTGCGGTGGACATCCGCCGTATGCCGGGTATCAATACAAATACTGACATAGTCTGAATTCTTCAGGTCTGCACTCCGTCCTTCAACCGCGAGCTTCTTGCCGGAAACGAAGACATTCACAGCAAGCCCATCCGGATTCCAGGCCATCCGTAACTGAAACGGTGCCGGACCCGTTTCGTGGTTGCTGTTGAGTTGTGAAGGAACAAAGACGCTGGAAGACTCCGGCAATTCGACGACACCGCTCTTCTTTACCAGGGTGTCGATTCGCGGAATTGCCGGAAGAAATTCAAACAGGAACGAGTGAGGTACGATGGGCGGCATTTCACGGGTCAGTCTTTAGTAATGGTTTCATCCAGGTTCAGGATCACTCTGGCAACCGCGGTCCATGCGGCCAGCTTCTGGGGAGTCATTTCTTCCGGCAATACGGGAGGGCTTGCGGGATCGATGGCGGCCAGTTGCCAGGCTTCTCATTGCTCTTCGATTCGAATTTTGAATCTGAAGATTCCAGAAAGAACGCAGGGCAGATGATTCGGCGTCTGACGGGTTTCTGGCAAGGCACCGCTGCATCATAGTATGAACAACCCGGGTGAATTCAGAACTGTCCGCGGTGTGCTGCATCTGTCGATTGGCGCAATCCAGGACAGCATTCAACGCCAGAGACCGGGCGCAATCGACAAACAGTTCTTCGTTCAGCGTTGTTAAGGCCTGCAGAGGCGTATTTGAGCGATTTCTGCGGACACAGGCCGTATCGCCTCGCGGCGTGTCGAAGTTTTCCAGGACCGGGTAAGGAACAGATCGAAAACGGAACGTGTAAATCGCCCGACGGTATCGATCTTCACCGGTTTCCAGGTTCCAGGTCTTTGGACCGTAGCTGGCGGGCGGCTGAAACAGAAAATCCGGCGCCGGAGGATAGACTCCCGGTCCTCCGATGCGTCGATTCAACAGGCCACTTGCGCTCAAAGCGATATCGCGAACAATCTCTCCGGAAACGCGAACCCGCGGTCCGCGAGCCAGCAGACGATTGTCCGGATCACGAGCATAGAGTTCCGGACTGACGCGCGAGGACTGCTGGTAGGTTGAGGAACTCACAATCAGACGATGAATGTGCTTCAGGCTCCAGCCGTGATCCATGAGTTCAACGGCCAGCCAGTCGAGCAATTCCGGGTGCACCGGGAATTCCCCCTGAGTGCCCAGATCTTCCGTGGTTTGGACAATGCCCGTGCCAAAGTACTCCTGCCAGATTCGATTAACGATGGCACGCGCTGTCGTTGGCGAATCACGATTCGCGATCCATCGCGCAAAAGTCAACCGACTGGAACCATCGACTGGCTGGTCATTCAGCCATTTCGGCACGCCGGGAAAAACCTGATCGGCTGGTTTCAGAAAGTCGCCACGAGTGAGCAGATATGTGTCCCGGGGTTTCGCTTTCTGCTGAAGCACGAGCTGTGTTGTTCCCTGCGGGTGCTTCTGCCAAAGTGATTCGATGGAGGAATTCAGGTCCTGCAGTTCCGCTTGCTGCAGACGCCACGTGCTGAAGACATCTCGGTGTTGCTGTCGAGTCCATTGATCAATGGATTGTTTCGCGATCTCGCGAACCGTGGCCGGTATTAAGTCGGCCTGAGGATCCTCGTGGTCGGCCACCGAGAGTCGAAAGCGTCCCAGATTGTTGTTCTGGTTGTCGTCGCTGTTCCAGCCGCCATGCATCTGAACCAGCCTGAATGTCACTCGAAACCCGTGCTCACTTTCGAGTGGTCGTTCCGGCACAAACACGGCATTGCGTGGCACGTTGCTTCGCCCGCCGCCAATATCCTGCCCCCATGCCGTCAGATTGTCTCCATCAATTGCGTATTCAATTGGCCCGGTCACTCGCTTCTTATTCGATTTATCATCGTAAATGGTATCCAGTAGACGTTCGGGAGGATTGACGTCTGCCGTTGCTCGGAGAAATTTAACTTTCACAGCCTTCGCAGCAGGATCCGGATTACCATCGGCCCGTAACGGCTGAACCTGAACATTGAATTCGGTTAACGCGGATAACCCATCGACGGAACGTCCCGGCCCGCCGTGCGGCAGATTTCCATCATTCAGCAGTTCGATCCGGAAACCGGTGAGCTTTCGGAAACTGGTCTGCCCTGTAAATTCCGTTGTGTGTCGTGTTGGCGCATAGCCCTGAGCCAGAATACTTCCGTCATCCAGCAGGTAGTGTTTCTGGCCTCCACTGCTGTCAAGTTCCGGTCGAATGATGTCCCATGTCGGAAGAGGTTTCGCGAGCCCGGACGACCAGTCGGCAAGACGCTGATCAACGCCAGGAATCATCGCCCGCGCCTGGTCCTCCAGTTGCCGGATCTCGGCAAGAATTCGATTGCGTTCGTTCAGCTGCGTCTGCGTGTAGACGGTCGCCTGCGCCTCGTCACAATTATTCAGAAATGCAAACAACTGGTAGTACTCACGCTGAGACAGCGGATCGTACTTGTGGTTATGGCACTGCGAGCACTGAATGGTCAGACCGAGCATCGCTTTGCCGATCGCATCCATCCGGTCGAACATGGCTTCCATTCGAAACTGCTCGGGATCCACGCCACCTTCTTCGTTAATCATTGAATTGCGGAGGAAGCCTGTTGCCACAAGCTGATCCTGAGTGCGATTGGGTAACAAATCCCCTGCCAGTTGCTGGATCAGGAACTGATCGTACGGCAAGTCGTCGTTCAGCGATTTCACGACCCAGTCGCGATAGAACCAGACAAACCGGGGCTTGTCTTTTTCGAAACCATCCGAATCGGCGTAGCGGGCCGCATCCAGCCAGTGACGTCCCCATTTCTCGCCATAGTGCGGAGACGCCAGCAAACGATCGATTTGGTGATTCCATGCAGCGGCTCGGCCGGATTGTTCTTCCAACGCGTCGAATTCTGCAAGTTCTTCGAGCGTTGGTGGCAGGCCGATCAAATCCAGGCTGAGCCGGCGAAACGCCTGGCGGGCGTCTGCCATCGGCGAGGGCACCAATCCTTCAGATTCCAAACGCGATTGAATAAATGCGTCGACAGGATGAACCACGGGGGCGCCGTCAGATGATTCAACCGTTGGAGGGATTGGTCGTTCTGGTGTCTGAAATGCCCAGTGCTTCTCGTAAGCCGCCCCCTGCTGAATCCACCGGCGCAGTATTTCAACCTCTTCCGCTGAAATCTTCTTGCCACTGTCAGCCGGCGGCATCCTCAGGTCGTCATCGTGGCTCAGAATGCGAGCCATCACTTCGCTCTTTTCGGCTGCTCCCGGAACAATTGCGGTACCAGAATCGCGTCGTGCAGTGGCGTTTTCAAACGTATCTAATCGCAGGTCAGCCTCGCGGTGCTCCTCATCTGCCCCATGGCACGAAAAACAATTCGCCGCGAGAATCGGTTTGATGTCGCGAGAATAACGGACTTTGGCAACTTCGTCAGTGATGGGGCCTTGGGCAACCGCAAGCGTCGAATCCGCTGGCCCCGGGCTCAACAGAGTCACCAGTGTCATGCAGAAGGACAGATACTTCATTGCTGAACCGTTCATTTCACATCGTGGGTAATGCCAGGAAGTAACACTCAGAATCGGATTGGATAGCGAACCTGAAAGTGTGCAAACCTGACAGTTGGTTGAAAAACAACGATGCAGGTCATCCGATACGTCAGCAGGGAATACGCTGGCCGACGCTCCGGAGCGTCGATCCCTCACTGATGCATCGGGCTTCCTGTTCAAAAGGGCTGCGACCACTCAGAGCCCGATTTCATCAGCCGTGCATGTCATCATCCTCAGTCACCGGTGATTTTCTCAAACCAATCCGGCAATGTCGAGCCCCGGGGCAGCGAAGCGGTACTGCTGGAATACAGTGTCATTGTGTGTTGCCTGCCGTACGGTTCCGCTACACTCGACCGGGCCGTGTGAGCAAACAGGCGTTTGTTCGTTTTGCTGGGCAAGAGGAGTTGATTTGATGAGGCTGTTAACCGGACTGGCAATTCTGCTTTCCGCGTGTCCTGGGTCTGCCGACGAAACTGACATGGCGCAGACGGAACGTATTCAGAAAATGGCGATCGACGCTGTGAATCAGCGACGTGACGAATCCTGGAAGATCGCACAACAAATCTGGAAAGCAGCTGAACCAGGTTATCAGGAAGTGGAGTCATCAAAGCGCATTGCCGACGCGCTGCAGGAGGCCGGTTTCCGAATGCAACGCGGCGTGGCCGAAATCCCGACGGCATTCACGGCTGAATTTGGCGAAGGAAGTCCCGTCATCGGAATTCTGGGAGAATACGACGCGCTGCCCGGGCTCAGCCAGACTGCGTCCACGGATCCGGAACCGCGACAGGACGGAAACAACTACGGGCACGGTTGTGGACACCACCTTTTCGGAGTGGCTTCGGCATCCGCAGCCATGGCTGTGGCAGATCAGATCCGAAATGGACACTTGAAAGGAACAGTTCGGTTTTACGGATGCCCTGCCGAAGAAGGTGGCAGCGCAAAGGTCTTCATGGTGCGTGACGGATTGTTTGGCGATTGCGACGCCGTTTTCCACTGGCATCCTTCCAGCAGGAATTCCGCCGGGGATCGAAGCAGCCTGGCACGCATCGCCGTGAAGTTTCAATTCAAAGGTCGCTCGGCTCACGCTGCGGGTTCCCCGGAACAGGGACGCTCCGCGCTCGACGCGGTTGCTTTAACGAACCATGCTGCGGAGCTGATGCGAGAACATACGCCGGAAGGAACCCGCATTCATCACGTCATCACGTCCGGTGGCGAAGCCCCCAATGTTGTGCCAGCTTTCGCAGAAGTCTATTACTACGTCCGCCATCCGGAGGCTCGCGTACTGCGGCCGCTGTATGAACGGCTGGAAAAATGCGCGAAAGCAGGCGCGCTGGGAACAGAAACCGAACTGACCATCAAGTATGAAGGTGGTATCCGGGAGATCCTGCCCAATCAGACACTCTCGACCCTGATGGAACGCAATCTGCAGAAACTGAACGACCTGGAATATACGGACGAAGAAATGCAGTTCGCAGTTCGCATGCGTGAACAAATCCCGCAACCGGAACCTTTGGAATCCATCCGGAACGTCAGCAACGTCAGCGGTACTGTTGGCAAAGGATCGACCGATGTTGGTGACGTCAGCTGGATCGTACCGACATCCGGATTCACAACTGCCTGCTGGATACCCGGTACCCCGGGACATTCCTGGCAGGCCGTCGCCTGCGGCGGGACAACCATTGGAGAGAAGGGTTTGCACCTGGCAGCGCGGACGCTCGCGGCATCTACCGTAGAGCTTATGCGAACCCCAAATCTGCTGCAGTCTGCGAAAGACGAATGGAAGCAACGAACAAACGGGACCACTTATGAGCCGCTGATTCCGGAAGGAATGAAACCACCGCTCAACTATCGCAACTAAGCACCGGAAGTGCCTCAGTTCTCAAGACTCCACAGAGTTCCGCTGACGTCAGACAATGCCCGGATACCCGACAGTTCCGCGGCTCGGACCAGTTTCCTGTTCCGCACTCGTTTCAGAACGGCCCCGGCAAGAGTTTCTTTCAGGCGCAACGATACGGCAGAAATTATTTCCGATGAACGATTTGGAATCGAATCCCTTTGACAATCCCTACGCAGCGCCGCAGGTTCTGTCGGTCGCAACAGAAGGTTCGACTGATGCGGAGCGACTGCGACTTGAGCACCTGTCGCACGAGGCTTCGGTGAAATCCATCGGACTCCTCTACGGCATTGGGGCACTCCTGGGAATCCCTTTTGCTGCTGTGGGCATCCTGACAGGCATTGCGATGAGCCGGCTGATATCGTCAGATTTGGCAATCACTGCGTTTGGCCTGTGTATTTTTGTCGCATTCGGATTCCTCGCATACGGTCTTCAAAGACTGCGTCCATGGGCACGCATCCCAACTGCAATTTTGTCCGGAATCGGCTTACTTTCGTTTCCAATCGGCACGCTTATCAACGGTTACATTCTGTATCTGGTCCTGAGTGCCAAAGGAAGGATGGTTTTCTCGCAACAGTACAGGGAGGTCATTCAGCAAACACCCCATATTCAATACCGAACATCCCGCGTTCTGTTGTTTGTGCTGTTCGTGTTCATCGCGATCATTGCTCTGGGGGTTGCCTCAGCGTTTTTTCTGCGCTTAACAGCCTGATAAAACGGGACCGGCTCGAGCTGGAGACCTGAAAACACGATGGTTTCCAGTCGTCCTGCGTGCCTGTCCTGGTTCTCCACTGGTTCTTCAACGGACAGCGTACAGCCTTCCGGAACGCAATGCTTCATTGCCGACGTCTGGTTGATTCGGGCTTCCTAAATCGCAGGCAGCTGTGGCGTTGAATCTGCATTGGCCTGCATATCCCGCAACATCTCGTCCACGGTCACCGAATTCACGCCTTCAAAACTGACGCGAACCGGCAAGGTCGTCAACTGATGGGTTCGTGTTCTGCGAAACAATGAGTCGCTCACTTTGAACTGCCAGATCACCAGTGCCACTCCACAGCTGACAATCAAGGCGAGCCAGCTGAGCCACGGGGTGAGTTCGTCGGCTCCGTTCGACGTTGAGACTGGTGCAACGAATTTGCGCAGTCGTCCGGTTAACAGAAGGGGGGTCAGGCCTACATCACCTTCACCGGATGAACCTTTGCGAAAGTAGCCTTCGCGTTTGTAGAAGTACGCCGTAAATTCGACCAGCGGAGGCTCTTTCGCGGATTGTACTGCCAAAGGCAGATCGTTGTCCGCAGCAACCGCCACAACGTGAACAACACGATTACCGGAATCCGGCAGAGATACCCAGGCATCGTAGAGCGTTTTCAAGCCAAAGGAGTTTGCATCATTTTGAAGCCGATCCAGTCGCCTTAACTGCCCCTTTAAGGTCCAGGGACGTCCGCGACATTCGTCGGGAGATGTCATGAAGACGGCATAGTAGCCTTCCGGCACATTCTGGATGGACTTACCTTTTAAGTCTGCGGCCAGCCGCAACGACGCGAAGTAAGATTCGGCTTCTTCTTTTCGAATCCCAATCACATCATCCTGGATCGGTTCGAGCAGGGCTTCGGGAATCCGGGGCAGATTGTCTCTTGAAACCGATTCTGCTGCGGGAAGGCCGCTTAACTCCTGATGCCGAGCGGCTTCGTTGGCATCCAGTGCCTGACTGTACTGATTGCTGCTGATGAAGATTTCATCCTGAGCCAGCGTGCGGGAACCAATGCTCGCGTTTCCGGCTACATCCTCCTGCGTTGCGGATGGCTGCTTCCCTGTAAAGAATGCCCAGAAACCAGGTCTCGCCCCAGCGCTGATCAGAATGGCCAGTAAACCAATTCCGAAAATCGCCAGGGTCAGCCGTCGCTGATCGCGCGAATGCAGAATTCCCCGGGGCTGTCCTTTTGATCGAAAACGCACGGCTTCCGCCTTTGATTCAGAGTCCACCGACCGATCGCATCAGCGTGCACGCTATGATTGATCGCTGTATTTGCTGAGCATTTAACCTGAGATCAGGCAAATCTCCCAGACCACCTATGCAACACAGTCTACGTTTTTTCGAGGAAATCTCTCAACCCACCTTTGTTTTCGCCAGAATACCAGACAGGATCGGCGATTTCGGGCATTTCCTTTCATCAGACGTACGTGACGACTCGTTACTTTTGTTTTGCCACCCGTCTTATCAGAATTCGCCTTCCCGTCGATCCTTCGTTTTACCATTGCGGGCTCTGTCCGCCGCATATCAATGGCTTCGTTCCTCGACAAAATTCAGCGTGTGAAGTCCAGACTGCTGGGAACAGCAGCCGCAGATATTCCGACTCCGTTCGAACTGCGTTGCCATTGTGGACACCGAATTACGGGGATCCGCCAATCCTCAGCGCAGCAGTCGACGTGCGGCCAATGCGGCGAAGCTCGATTCGTGTTGCCAGCGAACGTGTATCCAGCAACCAGAAGCGTCAAAAGCGAAGCGGTTGGTCAGGAGGTCTCCGAGCGTCTGGCCGCAGCGGCAAGGGAACTGTTACCTGCCGCCGGCGAATTGCCTGCTCGAACGGCAGAATCGCCGGCAAACGATCAACCTCACGGTGCTGAGACAGATTCGCAGACCGGCCGCTCTGTCCCGACGGAACCTGCCGCCGACTCGAAGCCGCGGCTCAACCTGCCGCAAATCGACCTGAAGAGGACAGCTAAGCGAACATTCACCCCTTTCCGATTGATCATGCTGGGAGCCCTGCTCGCAATTGCTGGCACTGGTGGATGGCTCATTCATCAGCAAAAGCTGGAATCAGCGCGACAGAATTGGCGGGCTGCCACCGACGAAATCGAAGTGGCACTTGAAAAAGGGCGGTTCGACGATCTGCCCGGCCTGCTCGACACGGCCTCTCAGGCGGTTCGAATCCTGGACCGACGCGATGCCGACGCAGCGACGGTCGTCAATCTGAAGAATCAAACCGAAGCCGTCCAGCGTCTTTCGTCGCTGGATCTGATCAGCGAACTGGAACGGGTCTATTCGGCCGCGGGACGTGTGCAAACAGACGACGTCGAAGCCAGTGTGGCACTCCTGACCGGCACCTTCCAGATTTTTGACTGCCCTTTGAAGATCATGGGGGATCGTTCAGATCGTGTGAGACTCATCCTGCCAATTGCAGTCAACGGCGACGGGATTCGAATTGAATCCGAATCCGCATTGCTGGTATTGGCGGCTCAAAAGTTGTCCAACATTTCCATCGTTTTTGCGGCAAAGATACTGTCTTGTCGCCCACCGGAAGCTTCCGGAGAAGACTGGATCATTGAGCTCGATGGACGCGACTGTTCATTAATCACGACTGCTCTGCATCTGGAGAAACTGGGGCTTTCTGTCGACAACAATTCTGCACTGCTTCAGCGAATTGAAGGACAGAGATCATTCATCGAGAACGCGGGACTGTTTGAACTCGAAGAAATCGACCTCCTTCGAATTCAACAGCGAACAGAACGGGAGAAGCAACTGTGAAACCAGCATCGCTTGTTGCAGTGGTCTCGCCGGCATTCGCCACAGAAAATCACAAACGCCTGCACCTGAGTCTCTTTAGATTCGCCGCAGTTCTGGCTTCCTGTATTCTAACCGTTGCTGTTGCCCACCCAGCCATGGCACAAGTGCTTGATGCGGGGACGCTGAATGGCCAGAAGGATCAGTGGGACGACTGGATGGCAAACGGAAAACGTCTGACCATCACGGGACGATTTGAGGGCCGGGCGGGAACCAGTTTCCGCCTGAGCAGGATTCCGTTCAGTTTCGAACCACCTCGAAACAATCCACTGCCGGAAAGAATGCGAGACGCCCAGAGGATAGAAGTGTCCGGCAGACTCATCAGTCGTCCCGGCCGAATCGTCTTTGATGTGAATCGCTTGTCTGTCCTGGGTACCGACACCGAAATTATTCGCGAACGGCAGAAAGAACTGCCGCCAGATGACGCGAAAGCGATTTACGATCTGGCGGACGAATTTCAGCCGATCGCAGACTTTTTTTCCGATGCAGCCCTGAATAACGAACTGATCGCACTCCGTGAAACAGGCTGTCAGATTCAGCGCAGAGAATTCCGGGACGACCCTGAAAGGCTCAGGCAACTGACCGAGTTTGCGAAACAAAGAAAGCTGAGCAATCGACTCATTGAATCGCTGAAGTTTCAGACCGTTGTCGCAGAGTGGAAATCTCAGAGGGCTGATCTGAATACAGTGATCAGACATATCGAAGAAGAAACGACAGGCTGGGACCAGCGTTCGGCAACGGGGACTGACAGAACGGAAGAACTCTTTCGCGCCGATCCTGTCGCGGCATTCGATGCCAGTGGAGAAAATGATCGTTTGTATGTCTGCCGACGTTTCTACCGCATGGTCGTCCTGCAGGCATTGCAGACGCAGCTGAAACCGGATGGTTCCAATGGTATTCAAATTGCGACGCAGATTCGGGAACGGATCCCCGAAGAGGTGACCGTTGCCGAGTCCATGGAAAGACGTGAACTGGAAACGCGACTGAAGAACGTTAAATCTCTAAGCCGAGCAGAACTGGAACAACTGGCAGACCTGCTGATGACACATCATCGTGGCGAGGATGTTCCTGCCGCCGTTGACGAGTGGCTGGCTTCGCAGGAAAAGCGTTTTCAAAACACGGGGCTATCCGGATTGCTGCGGACAGCGGATGAGTATCTGTTTGTTGGGCGTCGATGGACGCGCATCGAACACACCCACAAAGGCATCGATCTGCTGAAACAGTCCTGGGAAATCGCAAATGCACAATCGGTAAAAGATGCCGAAGGTATTGCCGAACGCCTGAAGACACTGGGCTGGGAACGACTCAAGGATCAGTGGATGACATCGGCGCAAATTGAATCACTTCCGCGCGACGATGTTCAATTGGCCATGCGGGAAGGTCGCGTCGTCAAGGGGATGACCGCAGAACAAGTGATTGGCACACTCGGTCAGCCCGTACGAATTTCACGCCTCATTTCCTCTCGCTCCATCCGCGAACTGTGGATCTACGACGGGCAGGGGTCCGCCGGCGTGATTGTGCAGTTTCAACGAACACGCACCGAGACTATCGCCAACGCTCGCGTCTCCAGCGTCACCACATCAAAAGGTCGATAGTCACCCACCAACGCAGTCGAAAGTGTCAGCAGCATTCCGCTGCGACAACACACTCACTTGCCAAATTTTTCAGACGGTCTTGACTGGACCACTGCTGAAAACCACACGAACAGCAACCCCAAACAAGAGCAAAGAACATCTTCAGAGGCGTGCAAGGACTGGCGATCCCCCGCTGACGCATCGGGTACCGTTCTTTGAGAGGTGTGTTACGTATTAACCGCGGCCGCCGAGGAAGGAGGCGCTATCGGCAAGGCGGCGGCGAAACGAGGACGTTTGTTCGGCCAGCTTTGCCAGTTGCTGCTGATCCTGCTT
This sequence comes from Planctomycetaceae bacterium, assembly GCA_041398825.1. Taxonomy (NCBI): domain Bacteria; kingdom Pseudomonadati; phylum Planctomycetota; class Planctomycetia; order Planctomycetales; family Planctomycetaceae; species Planctomycetaceae bacterium. The sequence continues at coordinate 33,259 of JAWKTX010000015.1, forward strand.
CACCCGATGAACTTCAGATTCGAGGCCTGGAAACAATCCGTTCACGAGTCGCACGTCGGCCATCGACTGGGCCAGCTGCCGGATACGTGCGGTCAATCCGCGCCGTAGTCTCCACGTAAAACTCAGAACCAGCACACCGGACCACAACAGCAGGAAGATCATGGCAGGAACGTAGAAGTCGATGGTCAGCAGCGGTTCTGAATGCCCGGCGTCAGAGACCAATGGTTTCAGAAAGGAAGACCAGAAGAAATTGTGTCCAATGCGAGCAATCAGAAAGACCACATACAACAGAAACAAAGTTTCGTAGCGGGCTCTCGTCAACCATCCGCAATGACTGGCTGCCAGTTCCTCAATCAGTAAATCGATTCCGCGTCGCGCGTCCAGCAGAAATTCGCTTTCAAGCGTTGCGGCCTGAGTTCGTAACACGGCTAAATCATGGCGACTTTCAACCGCGGCGGTTTGGGGCAATCCGGCTGCTCGAACGTATCCGGATACGACAACTCGGGATTCATGCAGTTCCTGATCACTGATTCCAAAAGTGGAAAGTCGATCAAGATTCAGATCGGCCTCCTGTTCCTGAGCTCTTGACTTCAGCCAGCGTGCGCCCTGCATCGCCCCGATCAACGCCATTTGAGCGGATGTGCGAGCGCGAAAGAAACTGAAGGATGCGATAAATGCTCCCAGACCGTTGTAGAGACGAAGGACCGTAGAAAACGGACTAAAGCCCCACATGTCGGTCACGGCCGAGAGAAGACGTCGCTCCCAGAGATGACGGTTCAGCAGTAGTTCGTCCGTCAGTTGTTTGTTCAGGGTGTCACGAAGTCGCGTCCGCTGTTCATCGAGGGCAATCTGAAGTTTCTCGACCGCTGGCAGGGCGTTGCGATAGTCTGCTTGTGCAATGTTCAAAGCCTCTTCCAGCAGATCAGCGACGTTAGCCCTTCGTATCGCCACTCGCCGGGAAGCGCCCAGCTGATGGGTGAGCAATTCAACCAACCGTCCAAAATCTCCACCTGGCTGATGCCCCTGCTTTTGTTCCTGCAAAGCAAGTCGTGAATCAACAAAAAACATGTCGGGAACCTGCCATTGCCCGGAAAGCACATTCTTCCAGTCATCACGGATATCAGAATCCACGTCCGCGTGGGTTTGTACAAAGACCAGACGACATCCGGTTGCGACGTCGGCAAGCTCATCAACAACACGTGCGCTTCGATATTTCTGCTGAGTCGAAACATAGATCAGCACATCACAGTGGGGAACGATGGATCTCAAAAGAGCCAGATTCGTTCCTGTACCCGCGGTTTCGCTGGTATCCGGGTCGGGACAGTCGATCAGCACCAGTTCTTTCAGCACCGGCGAATCTACGGTCTTTAAATGGAATCGAGACAAATCCAACCCCAGTGCGCTGGCATCGATTGAAGGATGCACCAGCAGAATCGGAATTGTCGTTGTCGGACGCTGCCGACCGGCGGTCGTCACCTCTTCGCCGACGAGCGCATTGACCAGACTACTCTTGCCCGTTCCCGTGCCGCCGAATGTTGCGACCACCAACGGCGATTGCAAACGAATGCGCAGCGATTCCACACGGTTGAGAACTCGCCCCACCAGATTCCGGGCCTTGCGAGCCGGTGGCCAGTCCGGGCAATCCGAAATCCACTGCTGCGTTCGCTGAGTCAGATCGTCAACTTCTGCCAGAACCGCAATCTGCTCAAGTTCCGAATGGGAGTTCATAAATTGAAAAGCCTCTGGACCGCGCGATGGCAGTGTTTCTTCAAGTGACAGCAACGCGATAGCTCAGGCAATTCCCCATTTCCCGGCATGACCAATCCGGCCTGACTCCCTTCACCCGGGAATTCGAGGTCCGTGAAAGCCCTGTCTGACCCTGGCTGCCGGTCCAGCACTTTGAAAAACCGTTGCGAAACATCTGAATCCGGAAACACTTGTGAATCCAGAAATACCGGCCCGGGTCACCTCTGTTGGAATTGTCCGTCGCTCGTGCAGTGTAACGAAAGCAACGAGACCAGGCTATTTCCCGGACCCGGCGCCTGTTTACAGTCGCCATTCTTTTCCCTGTCCCGGAACGTGAACCACGACACAAGGCTTTCGACGAAACGGACGAATCCGTTGATCATCGTTCTTACAACGTGGTCCTCACATTGAATACCATCCCTGCATCCGCTGCTGCCATGTGCTATATTCCGGCAGCGTGTTTCGTTCATTCCCGGCGGTTCCTGAAGCGTTGATTTCTCCATGGCAGCTGATTCTGTTTCGACGACAAGTTCAAATTGCACCGATGCTTCCTGCTGCTCCGGGAGTGCCTCGCCGGAACTTGCTGCACAATTGCCCCGTCAAACCAAAATCAAAGCCTGGGAAGCGACCATTGATGTTGCAAAACGCCCTCAGCGCAAAGACCTTCCCCCGGCTCCGGAGAAAATTCCTCGTCGGTGGGATCGCTTAGTCAGGCTGGTTGGCGATGCCGGCGTTCACCGTCTGATGGCTGCTCATGTGACAGTGTTCGGGCTTGGAGGCGTTGGAAGCTACGTCGCAGAAGCGCTGGCTCGATCTGCGGTTGGCAGAATGACACTGGTCGATTTCGATGATGTCTGCTTGACTAATGTCAACCGCCAGTTGCAGGCGTTTCCCGGGACCGTTGGCCAATCGAAAGCCCAGCTGATGGCTGAACGCGTGCAAGCGATCAACCCCGATGCCTGGATTGATCCGGCTCAGTCGTTCTACGATGCCACCACTTCGGATGCATTGCTGTCACCTCAACCCGACTTCGTCGTCGATGCCATCGATAATGTCACATCGAAAGTGCTGTTGCTGGAAACCTGTCTCAAGCGCAATATCCCCGTAATCAGTATCACGGGTGCCGGAGCGCGTCTGGATCCAACGCGAATTCGTATCGACGACCTCAGTCGCACCAAAGTTGATCCACTCGCCCGAATCCTGCGAAAGGAACTGGGCAAGCGCGGGTTGTGTTCGGACGGTGAAACGGGAATCCCGGTCGTATTCTCCGAAGAAGATGTCCGAGAACCCGAGACTCCGGGCTGGGACGCTGAAAATGGCTTTCAATGCATTTGTCCGCACAAGGCAGATTCGCCACATGCCTGCGAAAAGCGACGCACCATTTACGGAACCGCAACTTTTATGACGGCCGCATTTGCGATGGCGGCATCATCATGGGTTGTCAGACAGCTCTCTCAGGATCATCTCGCCTCAACTCAAAACGAATGAAACGGAGGTCGCTGGTATGCCGCCAAACAGGATGTCTCACCGGTTTCGTTTCTCGACTTCTGCCTGCCTGCTCGGCTGCCTGTTTGCGATGCTCCCGCCTTTGACCAATGGCGGTGAATGGGAGCCCCGCAAAAGATCATGCGGAGATCCCGTCAGCGAACGCTGTCTGTTTCCCTGGGGAGCTGATTTTACGACTCCGGAAGAACAGGGGTTGAAAGCCGAAACCGTTACCTTCAAGAACTCATTCGGTACAAAGTTGCGAGGCTGGTATTTCACTGCGGAAGAATCGAAGCAAACGATTCTGTTCTGCATGGGAAACACCGGCAATATTTCACTCATGCTGCCGTATGCCCGCATCCTGCAGGACGGCGGCTTCGATGTGCTGCTGTTTGACTATTCCGGTTTTGGCAGCAGCGAAGGCATCGCTTCGGTCACCACGCTGCTGGAAGACACCAGCGCCGCATTTGATTTTCTGCAAACGGCCAAAAGCAGACCAGCCGAACAAATCGGAATCTTTGGTGTTTCACTGGGGACACTATCTGCACTCACGGTTGCAGCGGATAAGCAGCCCGGGGTAGTCATTCTGGAGGATGTCTTCAGTCCGGCTCAACAATTGAAGACATGGTTACCCAACAGGCAGCACCTGCCGAAGATACAGCAACTTGCTTTGTCGTCCATGGAAAACCTGATCCTTCCGGCAGTCGATCCCCAACGCAACATCTCACGACTCAGGTGCCCTGTCTTCCTGATGCACGGTATCGAAGACTGGTTATTAACCCCCAGCGCTTCAATGGATGTGGCCGAGAATGCCGTCGGCCCGGTCCGCGTCTGGTTGATTCCGGAAACGGGTCACGCGCCACATTCGCTGGAAACACATGACCTCGAATACGCCGATCAGATCACCGGATTCCTGCGGGAGGCTTTCGACCATCGCGTCCAGACTTACCCCATCACGATTCAAACAGTGTTCGACTCTTCCACATCCGGATACGGGATCACGGCCCTGTGGCCTCACGATCAGGTGAACGAATTGAGTGTCAGGTCGAAGCAAATCGTTCCACTGGAAATCGTTCTGACGGATCGACGCGGTCGCTACCTTGTTGAACGTCGACTCCTGCGCCCGGGAGATTCATTCAGGACAAAAGCCGACTTCGCTCCGACCGAAGCACATGCTGTTCGGGTACACCATTTCGATGTCCCCTCCGCTTCGACGCGTGATGGGGAACACGGTGAACCAGAATCAGGCAGTCCGTGGAATCCGAAATGCTCGGAGTTTTCCACGTGCCTTCGCAACCTTGATGCCTGTTGGCGGGAGCTGATCGTCAATCCCTACAGTGCAAACATGTTTCGCAAAGACCGTGGGCAACTATTCTATCATCAAGCCTGGCAACAGCGTCTGCCAGTCATTCGCCAAACGGAACTCGAAGCCCTGCTGATGAAGATTCAGCAACTCGAGTCGATCCCCGACATCCTGCGGCCTCGATACGCCTGCCTGCTTGCGAGACTGCATTGCTGGCCGGAGAGTCGTTGTGAGACTCCCATTGGAGAACGCGGGTTCGCCTGCGCAGAGCTGATGCTGAAATTCTGCCCGCTCGATGGGCACAAACAGTACGAACTCGGCAATGCGAATATCAAGCTTGGATTCGCTGACAGCGTTGTTGCCGATGTACTCTTCCAGTTGGCTCGCGAACGTCTGAAAGACGGTCGGATTGAGGAAGCCCGGGCATTGCTGCAGCAACATGTGAAAGTACTGCCAAACGGCGTGGCCACCAATCTTACCGAAGAGAGAATCCAGGCGATTCGCAATCCGGATGACCTGGGAAGTCCGTCGCAGGTCAGAATCCGATCAGGCAGGATTCCATAGCTTTCCCGCCCCGACCTCAGCTTCCAGTTTTCTCAGCTTCCAGTTTTCTCCATGGCCGTGAAAGCAAAGTGGCGAGGTGACCTGGCGAGGTTAGAATTCGATGACAATTTGCTGCATTTCCTTCAGCATTTTCGAACGCACGATCACGGTGTCACGAACTTTCACATCTGCTGCTACAACCGGCACAGTAAATCGGACACAGTCTTCACTGATGGGAAGTTTGCCGGAGTGAGATCCTGGCACCGGCTTACGATATCCATCGCTCCCGATCACAACGCCCTCCAGATCTGACAGATCATACTCCTGAGTCCCCTTCGGCAGACGAACCTGAATAATGATGCGATAGGCCTGCCCGGGCCTGGGGTTTTCGGGTTCTGTCCAGACTGCAAAACTACCCACCACCACTGCCGCAGAAGGAGTACTGACCGGGTGTGAAGCGTTCTCAGCTTTGTCGGACGCTTTACTTTTTCTGCTGGCACTGGCTTTTGGTTTTCGTTCGGAGAGGTCCCTCAGGAGCGACTCCGAAATTTGCAGATCGTTTAACGATTGCTCCAAAGGAAGCATTGCCAGAGCGTTTGCCGACGCGAGTGACTCATCCTTTTTTGCTTCTGAAGCATCCTCGAGCATCGTATGATCGATCGATGTTTCGATCAGGACCGGGTCGCTGTCTTGAAATTCCGGCAGGTCACTTACCGTAGCGGTTAGTGTCACAGCGCTCCATGTTTCGGGCGAATGGATGATCAGAACGGCAAGGATGATGACAATCAGCCAATGGACATAGAACGCCGTAAATACGACAAGCGAACGAGACCGCAGCACATTCTCACGAAGCCATTGTCGATATGTTGGCTCGGGTTCCGGATCAGGCTCCGCAATCTCAACGTTAAACGCTGGCGTTTTTTCGCCAGCGACATTTGACCCCGGACCAGCGTCATCCAGAAACGGGTCAGCAATGCCATCCGCTTCCATGAATCCCCCGCCTTTGAAAGACGTAGGGCGATGGTTGAAAACCGACCGGCGATGTGTTTTGTAAGGGGACATTTTGCAGAACTTGTTGACACGGGTAGGCGAAAAAGGAAGAACCGATTCACTGCTGGTTGTTCACAAGGTGTCTGAGCCGTGTTGTGTTCTTTTTCAATGCAACGGGCAGTCGTCAGGCCATCGCCTCGGGTTACTATTGGCGTACAAAAAAGAATTCTCGTGAGTGACGGATTCCTTCAGGCAGCTCACTGAATTGCTTCGCGATGCGGAACCGCCGTACTTCGTCAGGAGAATCCAGAAAAACAAAGACCAGTCGGTAGGCACTTCCTGGTATCGACTCTTCATTGCCAAAGTTCACTCGGGATGAGAAAGCTGTACCATGGATACCGATCATCTGCTGCACCCACCAGTCATCCCCTGGCAGGTCCGACCGCACAAGTGCCACTGGCCATCCCTTTGCCTTTGTCACCGCCAGGACATTCTCAATTCGATTGACACGACGTTTTTCAACAGGTGACTGCAGGACAACTTCCTCCAAAAGAGGATCCTCCGTTTCGGACGCGTCTTCCTGTCGCTTTTGCAGCATGCCTTCGCGTGCCGCCGCCTCAGCCCGAGCTACGGCATTCGCATCATCTTCTTCCGCTTCTTTCTCCGAACGCGACTTCCGGCGCGAAGAACTGCGGGGTCTGCTATCAGAGGTGACGCCGTTCTGAACGTCCTTCTGCTCAGAATCCACTGAACGATCGATTTCAGAGCTTTTTCCGGTCAGGTTTCGAACGATCTCATCAACAGGCTTGTTCTCCACGGTTTGCTGATCCATTAAAGCGATGTGCCCGGTGGAATCGTAGTAGGTGGTCGCATCAGAGGAATCCGGCAGCAAGTCAGCCAGCACAGGCAAATCCTGAGTTGTCGTCTCAGACCGGCCCTTCTGAGTTTCATTGTTTTCAGGTCGTGATTCACCGGCAGGCAATTTTGTGACGGGTATGACTTCAGCAAGAAGGTCTGCGTTGGACATTCCCGCTATCGAAAGATCTGAGGATGCACTGGTGGCCGGTTCCCGGAAACTGTGAACGAACGCTCCGCCGACATCCGACACGGATGAGTCGCGAAGCATCGCAACCTGAGTCCCGTGAGCCTCTGCAACTGGTTCTTCGGAATGCCCGGTCGCTTCGAAAGTCGATTCCATCGCGAGCGATGTTGAAGACTGCCGCGGTCCGGCCACTGGGCCACCGAACGTATTCTTAACAGAACGTACTGGTTCGGAGTCCGCGGATGGAAGACTGGTATTCTGATTTGCACGATCTGCCGCGCTGTCATCCGACAAAACCCGATCCATCTCACGATTTCGTGCGTAATGCTGCGTGCGTTCCGGGGACAGAAAGTACAGCAGACTCAGGGGGGCCAGCGTCAGTAGGGATGCTGCTGCCATCGTGAACCAGGGGTAGTATCGAGGTTTCATAGGAATCGGGCCTGAACTCAAAATGGCGTGATTTTCTTCGAACAATCGTCGAGAACATTCAAGAATTCGCCGAACAACTGCCTCCCTTAAGCCTACACGCCAAATTGAGTCAAACAACAAAGGACACGCCTCTGTCAACCAGTTCGAGCCAGTTGAGGCCGGATAATCCCCTGGGGAAAATCCAGCAGTCTGAGCGAAGATGAACGATTAGCAGGAGTGTGCAGGCCAAACGAACAAACGGCTGTTCTCAGACGGTTTCCCAACTATGATCCGGATGACAACGCACGATTCTTCTGATCCGGCAGGCCAGTCTTTTCGTGGCATCAGAGCATGCCTGAAGACGCAATGGATTTGAAAATCCTTCGACCAATTTCATCACAACTTGCAGCCAGCTGGCGACGGAACACAGGGATGTCCTTTTCATCTGAATCAGATCGACTCGGTCCCGAATCAGCCAACGACTGGGAGCCGGATTCCGAGTTCGCTGCCGATCCTGAGCTGGATGGTGCCGCGGCAGAACTGGACGCGTTTCTGGAAAGCATCGACGTCAACACCGAACAGGAGGCCGGCCAGCTGGCTCCACGCGAAAAAGTGCGATCATTTCCGACAACCGCTGGCGTATATCTGATGAAAGACTCGGAAGGGAGAGTCATCTATGTCGGGAAAGCAGTCAATCTTCGCAGTCGCGCAGGCAGTTACTTCACGCGAGCCGCCGCAATCGATCGCAGGACCGCTGAACTGGTTACAGAAATTGCTGACATCGATTATCTCGACGCTGAAAGCGAAGTCGACGCGCTGCTGATGGAGGCCCGTCTCATCAAAGATATTCAGCCGCGATTCAACGCATTGCTGAAAGACGACAAGACATTTCCGTACCTGCAGATTACCACGCGCGAAGACTTCCCACGCATCGAGTTTACGCGTCAGCCGGGTTCCTCCGGCGTCAAACTCTATGGCCCATTCACCAGCGCGGGGAAACTTCGAGGCACCATTGCCGTTCTGCAGCGAATCTTTCGATTTCGGACATGCTCGCTTGATATCAATGAAAACGATGAACGCTGGCGGTGGTTTCGCCCCTGCCTGCTCGCCAGCATCAACCAGTGCACAGCACCCTGCAACCTGCGAATCTCCAAAGAAGAATATCGCGACGACATTCGACGCCTGCGGCTGTTTCTGGACGGCGGAAAATCCCGTCTGCTGAAAGAAATGCAGGCGGAAATGATGGAAGCATCCCGGGAACTCAAGTTCGAAAAAGCTGCGAGGATTCGCGACGAAATTGCGGCCCTGCAAAGCCTGAATCTGCGTGGCAATCTTGAAGAACACGCCCAGCCGGAAGTGTTTTACATCGATCCGCAAAAAGGGCTGGCCGGCCTCCGGAAGGTCCTGAAACTATCTGAAGTTCCTCGCCGAATTGAAGGCGTTGACATCGCACACTTGCAGGGTAGTGATACTGTTGCCAGTCTGGTTCAGTTTATTGATGGTCTGCCATTCAAGCATGGATACAAGAGATACCAGATCAGGACTGTCGAAGGCGTCGATGACTTCGCCTCCATGCGCGAAGTCATCACGCGGCGATTTCGAAGACTCAGTCAGGAAGGCGAGTCCTTTCCTGATCTTCTGTTGATCGACGGTGGAAAGGGACAGCTGAACGCTGTGATGGAGACGTTTGAGGCGATTGGCATCACACCGCCAACCACCATCTCACTGGCCAAACGCGAAGAAGAAGTCTACATCCCGGGCCAGTCGGAACCGCTTCGGCTGAGCCGACATTCCTATGCCCTTCGACTACTCCAGTATGTTCGCGATGAAGCTCACCGATTTGCGCAGCACTACCATCACATGCTGCGTCATAAGACCTCGCTGGACAAACAAACAAAGCGTAAGCGAAATCGTTAGATGGTCTGCGAGTCGAGTTCACGGAGAACGCTGCGGATGTCTGCCAGTTGGTAGGGCTTTGCCAGGTAGCCAGTCACCCCAAGCAACGGATCGTCGCTGATTTGCTGCAGGTCTGTGGAAAAGCCACTACAGATGACAACCGCCAAACTGGGCCAACACTCCCGGATTCTGCGGAGTGTTTCGTGCCCCGACATTCCCGGCATTGTCAGGTCCAGCAGCACAATGTCATACGCGGATTGCTGAAGCATTTGCAATGCGACCTCACCACCTGCAGCACACTCAGCGGTGTGTCCCAGCCTGTTCAGCAGCATCCTCATGGAATCGCGGACGAGTGGTTCGTCATCGACGACCAGAATTCGCTTTGTCCCGTTTTCTGCTTTCACGGCCGGGGGTGCCGTGGCAGGGAACGATCGAAGACGATTTTTTACCGTCGTTGGCAGATAAATGGTCACCCGCGTACCGGCACCTGGTGACGAATCGAGATAGATTCTTCCTCCGAGCTGATCGACGACACCGTAAACCATCGAAAGCCCAAGTCCGGTTCCACGGCCAACATCTTTGGTCGTATAAAATGGATCGAAAACACGGCTCAGCGACTCTTCGGGAACGCCGGACCCATTGTCTTCAACGACGATTGCTACAGCTTGCCCAATCTCTCCGTGTGTTGCATTGGCCGCCCGAATACGAATGAACCCTCGTGAATCTGATATCGCGTCTCGTGAATTCAGGCACAGGTTCATCAAAACCTGAACAATCTGGCCGGGATCTGCTTCAATTGCAGCACAGTCGTCTTCAACACAGGTACCAAATTCAATATTTCCTCCCAACGTGGCCAGCATGAAACGGCTGACCTGGTCGATTACTTCCCTGACCTGCATGACTTGCGTCTGCACCGGAGTCCGACGACTAAAAGTCAACAACTTCCCGGTTAATTCAACCGCCCTGTCAACAGCATCAGACACGGTTTGCAGAGAGTTTCTGGTCTGGCCCACTCGCCCGTTGTCTGCAAGCTGCAAGTGTTCCAGGCTTGCACGAATCACATGCAGCAGGTTGTTGAAGTCGTGTGCAACGCCACCGGCCAAACGCCCGATGGCATTGATTTTTTGTGTCTGCAGCTGTTCGGTTTCGAGCTGTTTGCGATTTGTAATGTCATCGAATGCCCAGATCCTGCCCAGATGATCTCCCGTTTCTGATAGTACCGCGTTTGTTCGGATCGCCAGCCACCTTCGTGAATGAGCGAGCTTCATTTCACAGGTGATACTACTTTCGTCATTGCTGAACGCATCACGCCATAGTCGTTTGAACTCGGCGACGTTCTCCAGACGACTCGACAGAAGTTGCAGCAGGACTTCTTCATCCCCAATTCCAGTAGGGATATCAACGCCAAGAAGTGAAGGAACTTTGGAATCAGAAATCAGTACCTTTCGTTCTTCATCAAAAATAATGATGGCATCCCGCACAGATCGGGTTGCCGCAACAAAAAGCGCATTCAGTGACTGCAATTCGTTGGTCTTCAGAAGGACCTGCCGTTTCAGACTGCGCCGCCAGATGAAGAAGTGCAGCATCACGGCTCCAATGAATATGCAGATCCATCGAACGGCAGTGCGGGACAACGTCAATGGAACGTGTTCAACGTCAATATCAGCCGGATTCGTCACATGCAGCACAAAAGGGACTTCAGAGTCCTCATCCAGAACGTCAACGGTTCCGGTTAAATGCGCGATGGTTCCCGGTGAGATCAATTTCGATTGACGAGCAGCTTCACCCTGAAACCTTGCTTCAAAAAGCCGGCTCCCGGATAGGGCCTGAGCGATTAATATATTCCCATCTGATGAGACCTCCTGAATTGTTGCACGCAGCCTGCCCCGTCGATACATCGAGTTGCCTTTGAGGATCTCGACAGCACTCAGTTCCGTGGCCGATGAAACGCGCACATTGCTCGACCCGAAACACATGGCAACAGTCCCGGTGCGAAGCTCTGCATTCCAGTCGGTCACATGCAGTTCTGCCTGATGCATTTCAGTAAACTGTCGGGCCAGCGGGAACCGTAGTTTTGCGCCGTCGGCGATGATGTAGTCAGGGCCCTTGAAATCAATGGGGCACCGCTTAATGACGTGCACCTGCGGTGTTTGAACAATCCGCCCCTTCTGAATCTGCGACGGATCCATCACCAGGAGCCGGAAATGCCCCATTTCGGCACTCGATGTTTTGGGTTGCCCTTCAAAGAACGCTTTGACAGTGATTTCCCGGCCAAGCATCTGATGCAATTCCGGAATCACTGCATCCCGGAAGACAAGAATACTAATGATCTCGTCACTCGACGTTGCCAGAATTCGGGTCGCGCCGGAATTGCTGTAGACAGCCGAGACGACGCCGGAATAGGTAACAAATCCCCACCGGGAAGCTTCGCTGCCCACAAACGCAGCCACAGTTTTGATGTCGTCAACATTTCCACGTGCTTCAATGCTCACCTCATCAGCGACAAACTGAAGAACGTATGGCTGTGGATCCGTCACCCGACCAATAATCCGAAGCTCGTCACCTATTCTTGCACCTCGCAACAACTGACGGACACCAGGGGCCGATCCATCACACCAGATACCCACATCGCCCTGCTGAACCCGAAATCGATTCCAATCCGGATGAGCGACAATCAGGCGAGCACGAATGTCTGCTTTCAGGCTCTTCTGCGACTGTCGAATCGCACTGTGAATTCGAGATACAGATGTCGCTACGCCATTGGTGTCCAGCGTTTCAGAATCTGAATTCAACAACTGGTTCTCAGCCTCAGATTCTGCAGACGGATTTGCAGACGAAGCCGAGCCAATGGCATTCTCCACCAGCGCGGGGACCAGGTCCTGTGGAGAAGTTAAATCTGTATCAGTGAGTGGTTCAGTTTGCCCGGAGATGCAAGCGCTGATGACAAACGCCAACGATCCGGAAATCAAATTGGCGAGTTCCCAGATCCCTGTCATTGAAGCCACCCTTTCTCCTCCTGATGCGCATGGGAATTCGAACGGAATGCAAAGGTAGAATAACCAGACATCACCTGCAGGGAACCGACTGATGTACATAACCGCAGAAGTATTAGGGACTTCCCTACCTCTTTCCTTGTTCCTGCGAAAAAACGGTCTGTAAGATGCCGATTGCTAAGCAATCGCACTGCCAACCGACAGTACGCAGGCCGATCTTGCGGGCACTGAGACGTGCAAACTGTCGCCTTCCGCATCGCGATCCACTTCGCAATTACTCAGCCACTGAATCCAGTGTTCGGCGTGGCACACGAGTTCATGGTCCTGAATCCGGACCCTTTGTGGCTGGTCACTGCAATTAAAAACGACAACCACACAGTCACCAACGGCTTGATGTGCATAGGCCAGTATTTCGTCACTCGCCAGCAACGTCCGTCGTTCGCCGTGCCGCAGTGCGGGGTGCCGTTTTCGAAGGGCGATACACTGCCGATACCAATTCAGGAGGTCGTGATTCCAGTGGGAAGAATCCCACGGAAACGCTCGACGACAATCCGGATCATGGCCGCCTTGCAAACCAATTTCGTCGCCATAATAGACGCACGGCGCTCCGGGAAGAGTGCATAGCATCAGCCACGCCAGCTTAAGTGCAGACACGTCATCACCTACACAAGTGAGAAATCGGGGCATGTCATGGCTGTCGAGCAAGTTCAGCTGACACTGGTTAATTTCGTCTGAATACAGCTCGCTGACGCGACGAATTTCCGCATCAAATTCCTGGGCAGAGACAGGGCCCACATGTTTGAAACTGTAGAGCTTGCGAACTTCCTCCGTTTCCAGTGTCTCCCGACCGAAGAAGCCAAGACATGCAGCAGTGACCTGGTAATTCATCACCGCGTCCCACATGTCGCCCTTTAACCAGCGTTTGGCCTCACCCCAAACTTCACCCACGATGTATGTTCGGGGATTTATTTGCCGAACACGATGCCGAAATTCACGCCAGAAATCGTCGTCATCAATTTCATTGGGGACATCCAGTCGCCATCCATCGATTCCGAAACGCACCCAGTGTTCACCAACGCTGAGCAGAAACTCCCGGACCGCCGGACACTTAATGTTGAACTTTGGCAGTGCCGGTAAATTCCACCATGCGGAATAGCCGACTGCATCAAAACTTCCTGCTCCGTCCTTTAACGCGCGAGCAGTAGCGTCATCCGGGTAGGGCAAAAATGGACGGTTGCCGTTCAGTCGTTCCGGATCAAACAGGAACCAGTCTCGATATGGTGATGCACCTCCGGTTTCCATCACATGATGAAACTGCCAAAGACCTCGACCTGAATGGTTGAAGACGCCATCCAGAACAATCTTCATCCCTCGCTGATGCGCTTCCTGCAGAAGATTCTCCAGCGCATGATTACCGCCCAGAAGAGGATCAACCTGAAAATAATCGTACGTGTGATAACGGTGATTGGATGCAGAGCTGAAGACAGGATTCAGATAGATGGCCGTGATTCCCAGATCTTCCAGATATGGCAGCCGATCAGCCAGCCCGTAGAGATCCCCGCCCTTGAATCCGGCAACAGTAGGCGCGCTTTCCCACTCTTCAAACTTAACCTCCTTGTTAAACCGGCCGGCACGCGCAAAGCGATCTGGAAATACCTGATAAAAGATTGCGTCACGAACCCAGTCTGGGGTATCCATAATCCAACGTTCCACTGGTACTCAAAATGAATTCAAAGACCGCCCGCAAACAGCAACCCGGCGAGGCTGTGGAAGCGGACCGCCCTGTTTCTCAGGATGATTTCACCTCGCAGCAGACTCATTTCGCGTAGCGCCTTGCAGGTTTGATTCCTGTGAGGAATAGTTACCCCCCGGGAGCGGGATACATGAGATTTCTCGCACTTGCGAGGTATGCTCACGATGCCTGCTACGAATTAGTTCAACAACCGAAGGAGAAGCAATACTGCTCGACGACCGCGATGGCTGCAGGCTGATGTCCACACCATGTGACAAATGGTCGTAGATGATACCGGTCATCAATGATAGTAGTGCACCGCGGTATTGTTTCATTCACCAATTTAAGACAAACCTTGTGTTCGCGAAACTTCTGAAAATTACCTTCCTGATTTCTGTTTCCTGGTGTGTCATGGTGGTGTCGCATGAAACCGGACACATCATTGGTGGCAACTGCGGCGGCGGAACCATGATTGACGCCGATATTCGGCCGTGGCACCTGCCTTACAGCATTTTTGACCCCGACCCTCACCCGCTGATAACGTTGTGGAGCGGCCTGTTGCTCGGGGTCACATTTCCTCTGCTGCTGGCAATTGTCGGTCGACGTCACGAACTGTGGTTTGTGGCCGGTTTTTGCATGCTGGCGAACGGCCTTTACATCGGTACAGGCTGGGTCGCTGGTGACAGGTATCTGGACACAACTCGCCTGCTGGATCATGGTTGCAGCCCGATTCTGATTGCCTTGTATTGCCTGCTGACAATCGGATTTGGCTACGCGTCGTTTCGCAGAGAGTGCCTCCGAATTTTCGCCGCCGAAAATTCTCAGGTCTCAGTTCCCTCGACAAAACAGAACCAGGGATAACTTCGACTCGTGACAGCACGCCTGGCCGAAGAAGACAGTGACTCCAGGATCTGCATCTGAGGCTGCATTTCGTCCGAAACCAACTGCTTGATTTGATCTGTCAGTTTCTGGATCTGATGACCGACTGCCTTCGCAGATTCGCCAGCCGAATGGGCTGACTTCAACCCCGCAACAGCGGCCTGCTTCTGCTGGAGGAGCCCCTGAAGGGCTTTGCGACAGTCATCGCTGAACACATCGGAGTCGAAGTACCGCTGGGGATTGAACTGAAGATCACGCATCTGGCCGGCGACCCCATCCATCTTTTCCAACTGACGACGAAGATCCGGGAACAGATACCTCGAAGCACTGGCGACGGTAAACGGTGTTGGCGTCTGATGCCAGCACTGCTGGATAAGCCGATCAGTGAATGGATCGTACGTGCCTCCTCCGGTTCCATGTACAAACAGGTCACTGAACAGTATCCGCAAGAGTGCAGTAATCATGGCCCCGCGCGGGACAATCGCGATATTGACCAGAAGCAAATCGTTGATCACTCGCGCGACTGCGTCCGCGGATGAAAAGTCCAGCAGTGCACCCACTGCGTCGCCGTCCCGGACAAATTGATAGTGCTGTCCCGCACGTTTCAGCACCAGAGGATGTCGCACCGCTCTCTGCAGGTCCACAACCCAGAATGGGAGTTCGAAAGACTCGCCATCCTCTCGCATATCGGGAAAAGGGTTTGCGGGATTCCTGATCCCGTGATCCGCTCGAAAATGCTCCAGCAAAGCGTTGTATTCGCTGGAAAAACTCTGCCCCCTGCAAACTAACCGACTTGTCAGCGCAACGACTTCAGGAAAGGCAGCAATGGACGATAACGGCAGTTCCAGACATCGCGCCCCGATTCCGAAACGCCATCTCATGATAAGGTTAGCATCCATCATTGAAATTCCGGCATCCGGTCCTGCGAGCTTTGCGTATTCCCGCAGGACATGCCCCGGGCCGGACATCCAACGGTGAGACGTCCGGGCAGCCAGACGTTTCATCTGTTCATCAACGACCTGACTCATTTGGAGGAGTTGATCTTCTGACTGCATCGGGACGGCAAGAAACAGCGAAGGATCGTGTTTCGCAGCCAGGCTGCGCGCACTGGCTGCGACATCAAACACCGAATCTCCGACCGATTCAGGTAACTCAAACCGCCCGCAATCACCAGCATCGGTATCAATGACTACGGCTGCGAAAATAGCGTTGGTTTCGACAGCAAAGGATTCTGTGACTTCGTATTTGAATGTCAGTCCAGAATGAAAAATTGTCGGTTGATGTCCTGTCATGACGATTGGCTGCTGATCAGGATCTCCGGTCAGCAGGGGAACGCGAGACAGTGAAATTCCGGCCCTTTCCGCCAGATCAGTCAATCGCATCACATAAGCCTGCGCGCATTCGATGAATCGTCGTCTCGCAGACCGGCGAAGGGCATCAACGGTTGTCGCAGAATCGATCGGCTGGGCCGTTTCGGTCGTGCCAGCCGATTCGATGACCGGTAATGGCTGCGTTGGAACGATCAGCGCAGCCCATTCCTGAAATGGCGGACTGATTCGTTGCTGTACATATTCAGATTCGGAGTTCAATTGAGGAGTCATCCAACAACAAAAGGATGCCAGTCGAACGAGTGCTCACCGATTGCGGCAAAGGCAAGCTGCGGCAGCATCAGGTGGCGGCATCAGGGGCATTGTTCTGGTATCGAACCGGATCCGAAATCCCCGCCTCTTTGAAACCCCTTAATCGCAGCTGACAGGAATCGCATTCACCGCACGAAATGCCGGACGAATCAGGATCGTAACAACTATGTGTCAGTGCATAGTCGACGCCAAGAGACAGGCCCGTCTGGATAATCTGCGCCTTGGTCATCGATATCAGGGGCGTATGGATTGTGAGCCTCTGACCTTCGACCCCCGCTTTTGTGGCAAGGTTTGCCATGGATTCGAATGCAGTGATGTATTCCGGGCGACAGTCGGGATAGCCACTGTAGTCAACAGCGTTCACACCGATAAAGAGGTCATTCGCACCCACTGATTCCGCCAGACCAAGACCCACGGAAAGAAAGATGGTGTTTCGAGCTGGCACGTAGGTGACCGGAATGCCCCCGGACATTTCGTTGTCTGACCGATTGTGTGGCACATCAATGTCAGAGGTCAGTGCTGAACCACGGAAGATGCTGGTATCCAGTTTGAACTCCACATGTTCCTCGACCTCATTCGCCTGACAAACTTTCCGGGCTGCATCAAGTTCAAAGCGATGACGCTGACCGTAATCGAACGACACCGCAGTTAGTTCGTAGCCCTGTTGCCTGGCGATGGCCAACACTGTCGCCGAATCCAGTCCACCGCTGACAAGCACAACTGCTTTTTTCATCTGAATCACTTCAACAGGATATTACCCGGCGCAGTGGCTGTGAATTTCTTCCGTTTATCTGTGGTCGAAAACGCAGGCAGCGGACGGCCTGAACTATCAACCACAGGTTAAACGTCGGTGATTCAGCAACGCATGAAGTGCTCATCTCAGGGAGACACCACACCAGGGACATGATTTGAGCAAGTGGCCGAGTACGTTCTCGATTTGCTGACTGCCTCCGAATCATAGCTGTGCGATGCGGACAATCCACATTGTGGGTCAACATTCAGCCAATTGATTCGGGTTGAGAATACCCACTGCCGACTGACAGATTCCGAATCCCGTCCGGGAACCGCGTACTTTCTGCCGTGAACATTTTCAGGGATGGCCCTGACGAGCGAGTACCGTTCCCGAACGCAGAGCTCGTCACTGGATTTCGATTGTCAGATACGATGGGGTCCGCCGGTCGTACAACTTACCGCCCGGTTGATTCCGGTGCGAGCAACCAGGCGTTATGCTGAGCAGGATGAATCAGCAAACCTCTTTCAGGTGTTGAATGATTTCAGACACTTGCGACGTGGAGACCAGATCGAAATGATTTCGGGACGAGCTATTGCGGCGACACTTTTCGCACTTTTGTTGGCCACCGGTGACACAGCGAACGACCGGGGTAGAGTCTATTCTCAGGAAATCGAGGAAAAGCTACAGCCGCTTTCCTACAACAACCCCGGCCTGCTTGTTGATCTTGGCGTCGGGCTGTGGGCCTGGCCAATGCCGATGGACTACGACGGGGATGGAGATCTTGACCTCCTGGTTGCATGCCCGGACAAGCCATCAAACGGTGTCTATTACTTCGAAAACACGTCACAGAATGCACACACCAAAATGCCGGTGTTCAGGGCGCCTGTACACCTTGGCAGGACGACACACAATTTCCAGGTCAGCTATGTCGACGGAAAACCGCGCATACTCCGGCCCGGGTATGAATATGTCCGCGGTGAGGATGGCAGGTTTGATTTCGACAAGGCCGAACGAATCTACCCAACGAATAACGTTCACAACAATGCCGTCCGCGGCAACATGTGGCGATACGTCGACTATGACGACGATGGGGATCAGGACCTGGTTGTTGGTGTTGGTGACTGGACCGATTATGGCTGGGACAATGCCTACGATAACTCGGGGCACTGGCGCAATGGTCCGTTGCATGGGCACGTGTATCTGATCACGAATAACGGAAGCGATACCGCACCGCAGTATTCGGATTCCCCTGAAAGGTTGCAGGCTGCAGGAGGTGACATTGATGTCTACGGTTGGCCTTCACCCAACTTCAATGATTTTGACGGCGATGGAGATCTTGACCTGCTGTGTGGCGAGTTCCTTGATGGATTCAGCTATTTCGAAAACACAGGATCGCGCAAACAACCGGTGTTCGCCGCTGGCCGGAAACTTTTGAACGACAACGGACAGCCTCTGGTCATGGATCTGCAGATGATCACGCCGACAGCGATTGACTGGGATCAGGACGGCGACATCGACTTGATTGTCGGCGATGAAGACGGCCGTGTCGCACTGGTTGAAAACACCGGTTCTCGAAAGGGAAGCCTGCCAGTCTTCAGGGCTCCACAGTACTTTCAGCAGGAAGCCGATACGCTGAAGTTTGGCGCTTTAGCAACTCCCTATGCCTGGGATTGGGATGGTGATGGTGACCAGGATATTCTTTGCGGGAATACAGCAGGATATATCGGGTACTTCGAAAACCTGGGGATGGCTGAAAATGGTCTTCCCAAATGGGCAGCTCCTCGACTGCTTGAAGAAAAATTCGGTCAGTCGCGACGCCCTTTCCGAATCATGGCCGGACCTGACGGATCGATTCAGGGGCCCTGCGAGGCAAAATGGGGATACACCACACTTTCCGTCGCCGACTGGGATGCTGACGGCGATCCCGACATTATCTACAACAGTATTCTTTCCCGTATTGGGCTGCTCCGAAACGACAACGACGCACTGGTAGATGTTGAATTCGATTCAGGGCTGAATGAATCCCCACCGGAGTGGTACTGGTGGCAAACGTCGGCCAGTTCTGCCCTGACACAGTGGCGGACAACACCGGTCTCGATCGATTTTGATAGCGACCAGAAGCTTGACCTGGTGGCTCTTGATCAGGAGGGCTATCTGGTTTTGCGTTCGGCTGCCGGGACTGCACAACGGATTTTTGTCAATGAAGATAACGCCCCGTGGCAGTTGAACACGAAATCCTGCGGAGGATCCGGTCGAATCAAGCTGGCGGTTGTGGACTGGGACGGCGACGGGCGTCTGGATGTCCTGACGAATTCAGAAAATGCCACCTGGTATCGCAATTGCGAGTCGCGCGATGGCATGATCGTCCTGAAGAAAATTGGCAATCTCGCCAAACGCAACGTTGCCGGCCACACCTCAAGTCCAGCCGCCTGCGACTTCAACAAGGATGGCAAACCGGATCTCCTGATTGGTGCGGAGAATGGGCGTCTGTACCACATTCTGCACGACGATTGCCTTTCGTGGACAGACTCACAACTGGTTGCTGCGCCTCCGCGCGAAGATTCAGGCGGCCGATTTCCTGGATTTGTCCGTGAAGAATTCGTCTATACGAAAGCAAGCTTCCCCGAATGTCATGCATCCACCATCTGCCGTACCAGTCGTGGTCTTGTCACAGCATGGTTTGGAGGGACAAAGGAAGGCAAGACGGATGTTGGAATCTGGGTGAGCTATCACGATGGCAGCAATTGGTCGTCTCCAAAACAGGTGGCAGACGGCGTTCAGCATAATGATCTGAGGTATCCGTGCTGGAATCCGGTTCTCTATCAGCCACCAGGCGACGCCCCCACATTGCTGTTTTTCAAAGTTGGCCCCAGCCCCAGCGAATGGTGGGGCGAAATGATGGTCAGCTACGATCGTGGGCGTACATTTCGTGACCGAGTCCGACTGCCGGAGGGAATTGATGGCCCCGTAAGATGTAAGCCTATCCTTCTGCCCGATGGTAAGACTTTGCTTTGTGGATCGTCCACAGAATACGATGGATGGCGAATCCATTTTGAATCGACGGTTCTGGAGAATGGTTTGCCTGTCGGCACATGGAATCGGATTGGGCCTATCAATACCGCAGAAGAATTCAACGCGATACAGCCGACGTTCCTGCAACATAAAGATGGGCGACTGCAGGTCTTGTGTCGAACCAGGGAAAGTGTTTTGACGACCAGTTTTTCCAGCGACCTGGGAAAGACCTGGTCGAAACTTCAGGCGATCGATTTACCCAATCCCAACTCCGGCATCGAAGTTGTCACTCTGAAAGATGGCCGTCACCTGCTCATCTACAATCACCTCGGCTCGGGCAAAACCGGCTGGGGGCGTCGTGGACTTCTAAACCTGGCCATTTCCGATGATGGCCTCAAATGGAAGAAAGTCGGCGTGCTGGAACAGGAAGAGAAAGCAGAATTCAGTTACCCGGCCATCATCCAGACCGATGACGGACTGGTTCATCTTTCGTACACCTGGAAACGCCAGCGAATCAAACACGTGGTGGTTGATCCGGAGCAAATTCGCGAAGGCGACGTATTGACCATGGAAAACTGGCACGACCGCTAAACTTGCTCAACCGCTAAGCGGACACACTTAACTTAACTGTTCGTTGAAAAATCGGGACTGGCACGCAGGACGACTGGAAACCATCGTGTTTTCAGGTCTCCCGCTCGAGCCAGTCCCGTTTTTCGATAGGCTGCTAACTGTCGCAGCCCGCCACATCCCGAACATACGAACCACTCGGCTAAGCTGGTTGCGACCCCTGTCGGCTGCCGGGTTGAGGAAATCATTACTCGCAGGATAAAGTCTCCGCCATATTGAGTTGCTGACTGCAAATATTACGATACCGGGCCGTTGAAATTGACTAAATGCAGTTCGCGGCCTGCGATTGCCGGTAAGCCTTGGGCAAGAGCGTTGGCGGGGGGGTCAGTCCTCCACCAGCTTTCCTGTCGTCGTCCTTCTTGCTGAACGCAGCGGAACACGGGGCGAGTAGAATCCACAGGTGAAAATCAGCAGACGGACCTGGCTCAGAGAATCCGCTCGACAGGGACGCGAGCAGAGCGAGCGGCTATTCTGTGCCGTCTATTTTCCGTTCTTCTAATTCATTCGACCTGTCAGGTTGACTGCCAGCAATGTTGCCTGTCTGCACTGTTGATTTACAGCACGTCAAATGCCTTCGCTCAGGAAGATCTCCATGGAAACCTCGGTCAGTTTACTGGAACGTATTCGTCGTTCGTCCGGGGATTCAGACTGGGGGCAACTGGTCGGGCTCTATGATCCATTGATTCGATTGTGGATTCGCCGTTACTCGTCCGCCAAACATGAGGTTGACGATGTCGTACAGGAGATACTGACGGTTGTCGTTCGAAAACTTCCCGACTTCGAAAGAGCCAGGTTGGGTTCGTTCCGAAGCTGGTTGAGAACCATCACAGTCAACTGCCTTCGAGACTCATGGCGATCAAAACGATTTCGGCCGCTCGCCTCCGGGGGCAGTGATTTTCACGCCGTCCTGGACCAATTGGCGGATCCCTGCAGCGAACTGAGCCAGGTCTGGAATGATGAGTACGACCAGCATGTGCTGCAGAGTCTGCTCGAACAGGTCCGCCATGACTTTTCAGAGCCGATATGGCAGTCTTTCTGGCGTGTTGCGGTTAGCGGAGAATCCGTCGAACGTGTATCCAGTGACCTCGGAGTGTCCGTCAATTCGGTCTATATTGCACGGTCGCGAGTCATGTCCCGGCTTCGACAACTTGGCCAGGGCCTGATTGAGTAATCGTTCGGAACGCGTTGATTTGCCCGAACAATGAACAAACCAAACGATGAACACCCCCAACTTGTACAGCTGGCCGCGTTCCTGGAGGGACGCCTGTCGGGGGTTCAGCAGCGCGCTGTCGAACAACACATCGAAGGTTGCCGGACATGCTGCGAAACAATGGATCGCCTTCCGCTTGATCCGTTATCCGCACAGCTGCGGGATATCGAAACGGATTTGAATCCATCTGAAAGCGACTGGTCGATCGCAACGGATACCGGAATCCGGAAAAGCACAGATGCAAAACAGCCGCCGGATGTACTGCCTGATTCGCTTCAGAGCCACCCTCGATATCGCATTCTCGAACCGCTTGGTAAAGGAGGCATGGGAGTCGTCTATAAAGCACAGCATCGTATGATGGATCGCATCGTCGCAATCAAAGTCATCGATGGAAGGTTGATTGATCATCCACACATGATCCGGCGATTCCAGAACGAAGTCAAAGCGGCTGCAATGCTGACGCACGCAAATATCGTACGTGCGTACGATGCCGAACACGCAGAAGACCTTCATTTTCTGGTCATGGAATACGTCGATGGAATCAGTCTTGCAGAGCTGATTGATCGGAAGGGGCCACTTTCCGCCGAGCAGGCCATGGGCGTCATTCGAAAGGTGGCTCACGGGCTCCAGCACGCCTGCCAGCATGGAATGGTTCATCGCGATATCAAGCCGCAGAACATCATGGTCACTCGCACCGGGAAAGTCCGAATTCTGGATTTCGGACTTGCTCGTTTTGCGAGGGAACGTGAGCAGGATGCTGTTCCTGTAAACGCCAACCCTTCGGACCGAATGCGTCTTACGGCCGACTCGCTGACGATGGTCGGCTCAATCCTCGGGACACCCGACTACATTGCGCCGGAACAGGTCACAGACCCGCGTTCTGCAGATACGCGAGCCGACATCTACAGTCTGGGATGTACGTGCTACTACCTCCTTACCGGACAGCCGCCGTTTCCTGCCGGAAACACAATCCAGAAACTAATCGCTCATCGGGATCAGACACCGGAATCACTGCGCGACTTACGTCCGGATATTTCCCCGGCAGTTGTCGCCATCGTCAGCTGCATGATGGCGCGGAACCCGGAGGATCGATTCCAGGATCCACGGGAAGTGGCGACGGCTATCGATGCGTTGAGCAGTGGATCGCAGTTTGCGGAGCACTCCGGCAACTCAACAACGTCCGGGAAAGCCGGAGGGACGGTGCAGGGAGCAGGTAAGCTGCCTGACATAGCTGCTGATCGTCAGCAAAGCCCGAACGATCGACGTTCGCCCAACAACAGTCCCTCTGCAAGTCCCCTGGATATACCCTCCAGAAACTACGGAACGTCCGTCCGCCAACCATCTGGCCGCCGTGGACGGCGCCGAACGACTGACCAAAAGGCCACGTCTGCGCAACTGGTTACCAGGAAGCTGTCGGCGGCAGCGGTCATTCTGCTAATTGTCGGAGCGATGTATTTCGGCAGGGTTCATTCCGTTCTTGACACGACATCGCCCACGGAAGGTCAGCTCACCGAGCGCACCGGCAATTCGGAAGTTCACGAGAATGCAGAAACGACAAGTTCCGGCAACTCAGCGGCAACCAGCAGCAGCGAATGGATTGATCTGATGCCTTTGATTGATCCGGCAAGAGATTCGGTCGCTGGTCGTTGGCAGAAATCCGGCACCGAACTGACCGTGGACAGCACTGTCGGAGCGAGGCTGGCGATTCCGACAGAACTTCCCGCGGAGTATGATTTTGAAATCGAGTTCACTCGCCTGAATGGAATTCACTCGGTTGCAATGATCTTCGTGTCCAATGGCTGTCAGGCCACGTTCGATATCGATGCCTGGGCACAGCATATTGCTGGCATTCAAAATATTAACGGTCAAACCATTCAGCCCGAAGACCCGAATCCGACTGCTGTTGCTGATATTCGACTCACCAATGGTGAACGATACACAGCCAGCGTCCGCGTGCGGAAGAATCGAATCGAAGCGAGCCTTAATCATCGACTCCTGTCGACGTATCGGGGTGACGGATCTGATTTGAGCCTGATTCCACAATGGCTGCTTCCCGACGAGTCAACGTCCATTGGAATCGGCGCCTACGATTCTTCCACAACATTCCATCGTCTTCGCCTGCGTCCGGTGACAGACTCCCAACAGCGCTGACCTCAGAGTAACGGACGCAGGCTGGGCGCGTAAACACGCTGTGCTGCGGTCGTGCTTTTGAGCCAAATTCTCAACGGACCGGATTTGCGAGCCTCCGGTTGGATGCTTCGCGACTTTCACATTCCTGGGTGATTTTCTGAAAGATTCTGCGGCCGTCTGCCATTTCCCTTTGTCGCCGGCGTCAATTGCGTTTCGGGACGCCGAAATTCACTGCCTGTTTCTGTTTCAAACGTCTCCAGTGCATTCGCGCCTGTGCAGGCTCATTCAGGCGAAACTTCGATCACGACAACTTGGGGAAATCCGTCATGACGCTCAAATCGCTCTTGTCCAGGTTTCAAAATTCAGCCGAGAACGTTCGAGGTCGCCTGCCGCGTCGTCGGAGGCATCGCAACGGCCTTTGCAGGACGGAACAAGCCGAACAAAGACTGCTGTTATCTGCTGCGAATGATCTTGCTTCGCTGAGCGATGAATTTACAGATGCCGGGACGACAACACATTGGCAGCGGATCAATGAGGTAGAGAACTGGAATGCGGATCAGCTTCAGATCTTTGACATCAACCAGACTCAGGCTGGGCGAATGGTCATGGCTCCACATACAGTCGTTTGGTATCAGAACTGGCGAGGCCCAATGGCCTTCAAAGAGGTCACGGGCGATTTTGTCTTCACAACCCAAGTGTTTATTTCAGATCGAGACGATATTGGCATTCCGGATGCGGACGATATCCCTGATGAAGCTCAGTTCTCGCTTGGAGGTGCCATGATCCGCACGCCCCGCAACATCACAGATCCGGCCATCGACTGGCAACCAGGGTCAATGGCGAACGACGGCACCAACAACGGAGAGAACTACGTATTTCTATCGATGGGACACGGCACGGACGGGCAATACACGTTTGAAGTCAAGACGACTCGCAACAGCAACTCGCAGCTGGAACTCACCCCCACCAGCAGTCACACAGCAACCATTCAACTCGCTCGCATCGGCAACAGCGTGATTGCAATGCTCCAACTCCCGGGGCAGGATTGGATTGTCCATCGCCGATACAGCCGACCAGACATGCCGGAAACTCTGCAGGTAGGTATTGTTTCGTATTCGGACTGGGGCAAGGCTGGTGACTTTGATCCGTTCTACCACAACGGACATACTCTGGATGGCAGTGGCTTCGATGCCACTCCGGGTGAGCCTTACAACCCCGATCTGATGGCTGGTTACGAATACGCTCGCTACGTCCGGCCGCAGATTCCCCCGGAGCTGGTGGGCGTTGATCTGGTCAATACGGCCACAGATCAGCAACTGCTGAGCTTCTTGGGCGACCATGCGAATCTGCCGGGAACTCCGGGCCCCGATATACTGCCAAACGTTTCGGTGACGGCCGTCGCAGATTCGACACTTGAACAGGATGGAAACATCGCTGCATTTCAGATCAGTCGAACCGGTGCAGACATGAGCGATGACCTTGAAGTGATGTTTGCTTTCGATGGGACGGCAACAGCCGGTTTGGATTACAACACTATTCAGAATTCCATCATCATACCCGCCGGTGCTGCGTCGATCGAAGTTCAGGTGGCTGTATTAGATGACGCTTTTGTTGAGGGGACGGAATCGCTTTCACTACGACTTGTCGATGAGGTTTTTTACGAGATCGGCCAGGGATCTGCGCTGGTCCAGTTGCTGGACAACGATTTCGAGTCTGTCGAGGACCAGACCATGGGTGACCTGCAGGATGCATTGACCGTTGCTTTGCCGGCAACGCATCCGGACGGAACGGTATTGGTTTACTCGGCATCGCTTGTAGGGGGCGGACTGCTGCATGAGCTGGATCAGCAGTATGACTTCTTTTCTGGAGGCAGCTTCTACCTGAACTGGGGTGGTCTCGGCGAGAAATGGTTTCGCGGTGACCAGCATGCCTGGTTCTATGTTCTGCCGTCCGGCATTCTTCATCGCTGGTCCGGAAACTTTGAAACCAGTGAAGCTGTTGCTGATGTCGGTGTCGAGGTTTTCGAAGATCCGACATTCATTTTTGACGCTCCGGCAATTGCGGAAGTCAGTACCAGCGGCAACGAAGTGACGTTCAATCCTGTCGACGGATTTGTCGGAGCATTCGAAGTCGATATCACAACCAGCAACGGATACGCCCAGGGCACGCAGCGAATCATGGTTTCGGTCGTACAGATCCCCAATAACGCTCCTGATATCAGTCCCGTCGCTGACCAGACGGTCGTTCACAACGTCGGAGAACTACGTGTGCCGTTCACGGCATCGGATCCTGATGGTGATACGGTGACAACGCTCGCGACCGTCATTCAGCCCGCAGAGTACCAGCTGGACCAGCAATACGGCTTCGTGACCAGCGTCAATGATTATCAGAACTGGGGAGGACAAAACGAACGGTGGGTACGAGCAACGACCGATGGACAGCCCTGGTTCTACATTCTGCCGGATGGTCAGCTTCACCGCTGGACAGGCAGCTTCGAATCCAGTCCGCTGATTGAATCACTTAATGAATCAGTCTACAGCAATCTCCAGATGCTAACCGATGCACAGCCGCTTCCTGTGACGGCATTCATCGAAGGCGACGAAGTCGTTCTGGTCCCTGACAACGAATTCATCGGCGCCGTCGATGTGTCGATTAGTGCCAGCGATGGAATAACGACATCGGCAGTTCAGTTTTCCGTGACAATAACCAATGAAGCCCCCGTGCTGGGTCCCATCGGTGACCTCACCATGACTGAAGAAAGCCTGAACATACCAATTGCCGCATTTGACGCAGATGGTGACACACTGCACTGGAACGTTGAAGTACTGGGGGACGTCGCTTCACAATTGAATGCTCAACTGGACCTGCAGCATGCAACAAGTTTTCACACAAACTGGGGAGGCCACAATGAAAAATGGCTGCAGAGCTCCGGTGGCGACTGGTTCTACATTCTGCAGGATGGTTCGTTCTATCGATGGATGGGCACCTTCGAATCGAGCGAGCTTCTGGAATCACTGGACACCGGCTACTACGACAACCCGAACCTGATCGCAGATTCTCAGCCTCTGCCCGTGGTGGCTTCAATCACAGACGGTGTCCTGTCCATCAGTGTCCCGCAGGGTTTTCATCAGGACTTCTCACTTCGTATCTCCGTCACCGATGGACTGGCAACCGCATTTGAAACGCTCAACGTGTGGGTGAACCTCGCCTGACCTTCAGAATCTGCTGCAAACGATTCGGCCCGCAAGGGGATCCGGAGGCGGATCTGTCTGAAAAACCAATTCACTCAGAGCATGAAAAACGACCGACCAAATCGGCGGAATTTCAGTACAGCCCGCGTTCCGGATCAATGTTTCATTCCATTGCGTGTTTCTCTGCCTGCCCGTTTTACGACACTCTCACCGGTCTGAATGACAACTCGAATGGAGCGCTTCCTTCTGTGGGGTGGCTTCGACTACACTCCGCGCGATCGACCGTTTCCTTCAGGGTTTTGGAAAAATGACCGCACTTACAACCATGGATGCAGGCCAGATTCGGGCGTGGCTGCAGCTGCACTTTCCTGCCGCGGACTATGCTGGTAAACGAGTCCTGCTGATTCTTCCGGACAACACGCGCACGGCGCCGTTGCCTGTGTTGTTTCCTGCCATTCGCGAAATGCTGCGACCTGTCGTGGCGAAAATGGACGCGATTGTCGCACTCGGCACGCACCAGCCGATGCCTCAGGAAAAGATCAAGTCCATGCTGGGCATCGCAGCGGATGACCCCTGTGCTGACATTCAGTTGTTCAATCACGAATGGGACAACCCAGACGCACTCGTCACGATCGGATCGCTGTCGAAGGATGATACGGCAGAAATCAGTGATGGCGTCCTGACGATGGATGTACCCGTTCAAATCAACAAACGGATCATGGACTATGACGTTGCCCTGGTCATCGGGCCCGTGTTTCCTCACGAAGTTGTTGGCTTCAGTGGTGGGAACAAGTATTTCTTCCCTGGAATTTCTGGTCCGGAACTCCTGAATTTCTTTCACTGGCTTGGCGCGCTGATTACGAATGTTGGCATCATCGGCGTCCCTGATACTCCCGTAAGACGCGTTGTCGACCGAGCGGCAAAACTAATTCCTGTTGAACGCCGATGTCTGGCATTCGTCGTAGCCGCAGATGCATCACCTTATGGCTTGTTCTACGGAACACCAGAGGAAGCGTGGAAGGGAGCATCGCAGTTGTCAGGGCAGGTTCACATCAAACGACAGCCCCGACCCTATCGACAGGTACTCAGCTGCGCGCCACTGATGTACGACGAACTCTGGGTGGCGGGTAAGTGCATGTA
This sequence comes from Planctomycetaceae bacterium, assembly GCA_041398825.1. NCBI lineage: Bacteria > Pseudomonadati > Planctomycetota > Planctomycetia > Planctomycetales > Planctomycetaceae > Planctomycetaceae bacterium. Next base: position 61,959 of record JAWKTX010000015.1, read on the forward strand.
CAAACTGGAACCTGTCGTTGCCGACGGGGGCGAACTCATCATTTATGCACCCCACATGAAAGAAATTTCACTGACGCACGGCGAACGCATTGAGCAGGTGGGCTACCATGTCCGCGACTACTTCACAAAACAATGGGACCGATTCAAGGACATCCCATGGGGTGTTCTTGCTCATTCGACTCATGTGCGAGGATCAGGAACCTTCGATGACGGAATTGAAAAGCCGCGTGTGCAGGTCACCGTGGCGTCACAAATCCCGCGCGAAGTCTGTGAACGCATCAATCTCGGCTATCGGGATCCGGCCACAATTGATGTGGAAAGCTTTGCTAATCGGGAAGAGGAAGGAATTCTGCTTGTCCGCAAAGCGGGCGAACACCTTTATCGGCTGAACGAAGGTGTCAGTACTCTTCTGCCGGATGATTACCCCGTTGGATGATCCGTTTGGTTCTTCCCGCTGTCTGCCCCGGGCCCACATGCTGATTCCCGTACCGCGTCTGCAGGCGGTACGGGCGACCGCATCAGCTCGGCCGAAGCAGGCTCAACAAACATGGCGTATCCATCCATCTCGGGCTGCAATTCGTTTCGCCTATGGGCTACCAGTACCCGTTGGCTTGAGATCCAGGAACAGCATTTCCCTGGGCTGGCGAGCGATAGTAAATCGTGACCGTAGAGACCACAGCGATATCGGGGCGCATTGGCAGAGTTGTCGGCCGAACGTCTGCGCGGCTACTGAGACCGTGGAAGAACGTCATTCTCGGTCGAAACGCCTTGACGTAGACACGCCCCGAACGAGTATCCTGGATTTCTTCTTCCAGCACATTTTCGTAAGTCATGTATAACGTATTCGGGAAAAACACTTCCGTGGCTTCCTGAATGTTGATTGCCGGCGGACGTTGTTCCAACACGCTCAGCAGCAAATCCGCTTTCTTTCTGGCGGCAGCAACGGCCTGCGATCTTGCGTTTTCCTTTACTTCATCCAGCTTGTCGCTCCAGTAATCAAAGGTCACTACTTCCGCGTGGCCATGTCGCAGAGCGCTATCAATAGCCGCCATTGCTTCCGCTTCTGTTTTCACAGCAACGTGAAGATTGATTTGCATGCGGTAACCCGATTGTTCTTGCACCTCGACGTCATCGCGCCCTCGGAACTCCTCAACAAATCCCCATTCGAATTTCGGCAGGACAGAGATAAAGTCCTCCACGATGTCGCTGTCTGGAATATTCTGAGATCGCCAGTCTTTGACGACATCTGCAATCTGCTTCGAAATCATCTCACGACATTCGGACGCTGTTTCAGCCTGACTCGTAAACGCCAGTACCACACGGATCTGAGTCGGCACGACGCGTAGTTCTGCAGTTCCGGAGATCTTTATGACGCTGAGGGCAGATTCAGCATTCAATGGCTTGTCATCTTTACCATTGATCCACTGATGGGTCACTGGATACTCACGCGAACCGGAATTGTAGCCACCAGCGCCACCGAATCCTCCCATACCCTGCGCACACACATGGGGTATCGCAAATTGAAGACACACCACAGCAAAGACGCCCGTCAAGTACATTCGTTGATTCATGATCGCGGTCCGCTTTCTATAAGGTCGAATTCTTAGAAACTGAGGTCTGCACGCGCAGGATGGCAGTAATTGATCCCGGCTTCCCCGGGTACTAACGTTAGTTGCCGGGAATTCTCCGTGCAAATCTCTGTGTCGTGCCGGGCTCTACAAGATTGGACTCTCAACGTCCTGCCAGACGTTGCTGTTCCCGGACGGCGGCCGGTCCTATTCTGCCGCTGTGGAGCGGTCGCCGGAACATGACATTGTTACCGTCATTGCTCCTCACAACGAAGTTCATAAGATGCGTCACTTCGAAGCTCGGCCGAATTCCCGGCGGGCACTGCATTCTCAAAGGAATATTATGTCGAACAGCTACCCCGAAAAGACTTGTTCCATCGACCGACTTGTAACTCACGACAAGCTGGTTTCAGCCGCCCTTTCAGGAGCAAAGACTCAACAGCGGCGAGCAGGAGTCTACGGTTATCCCGGTGAGCTGTTTGATTTGCAGGGGACAGAGTTTGTGATTACCGGCCTGCGTACCGAACGGTGGGGTGATATTTCCGAAGTGGACGCACAGGCAGAGGGTTACCCGAATCTTGCGATGTACCGCGCGCTAATTGAACGCATGCATCAGGGCATGGAATGGGATCAGGACCAACCCGTCTGGGTTCACGAGTTCGCAAAAACCGAAGTCGGCGATCAGGTCTGACTTTGATGCAATTAACCCGCTGTTCTTTCAGAAGTCAGACGGATTCTGGCAGTACTCTGGTCTTCCATTGCGGAAGATTCTGCCGGCGGCTGGATGTCCGCTTCTGTAAAGCGGACTTCAACCAGGGTCGTAACGCCATGGCCCGATTCGACATGAACCCCCTTTCGAATCTGAAGCCGCCAGGAATACTCGGTGTCGTCCTGCGTCTGGATGTCGTCGATCTGCTCGCTGCAGGCAATAAAGGTCAACAACGTCTCGTTGGGAGCAATCGACCTGCCTGCCTCCTGTCCCACCATCACAAAATTGCTGGTGTGAGGGTGCAGAAAATTCAACACTCGACGGCTTGCGGGTTCTTCTGAAAGATTACGGACCACCAAAAATGAATTGGCGAGCGTCGAGTCATCAACGCCTTCAGCCGGGGAACGCGACGACATCAGATGGGAATCGAGTGGCGGAAAGACGTATCCGTCCGCAAAACTTGTGAGCTCCAGCCACAGCTTTAGCAGCGGCCTGGTGGTCCTGGAATCGTCTACCTGATTGTTCAGAAACCCAGCAAACGTCAAAGGTTCTCGGGTCACCCGGGTTGGCTTGACCCCGATATCCCCAAACCTCCGCGACTGCCCCAGCATCAGAACGTGGCTTTCTGGTAAACCTCCCTCATCCGGAATCATGACCTTGCGGAATTCGTTGCTGTCTAATGGCTTCAGGTCCGGCAGGTTATCTAACGTGCCACTGCCGAACAGGGACAGCCGTCCCGTTACCAGAAAATATAACAGCAAGCATGTCATGGCAATGGCATAACCAACCACGTACTGCTGCCATCGACTGGCTTGATTTGCGGTGGTCTGTCCGGAAGGATTGGACCGATCTGCTCTTCCTGCAGAGGCAGGCGCTGCTTCCGAAGCAGGTTTTGACACCGCGTTCGCTGATGATGCCGGCTTTGGTGGGGACACGGGCTTCGCTGGCAGAGCAGCTTTTGTCCTGGTCGAGGGCTTTTCGGCGGACACTGCTGCTTCGTCGTTCAACGGACCCCTGGCCCTGGAGCTGGCTGCAGGTGAGTTAGAGACGGGTGTCTTTGCTTTGGAAGCGGCGCTGCGTTCGGAATCATTTCCGAAATCGGCGTGCGTCGATTCGATGCCGTCAAATTCAGGTTCAGAATGAGCTGTTCCCGAATCGCCCAGAAAACTAAAGTCGGGGACTTCATCACCCGGCACGTCTTTTTTTGCCATCAACACGCTCCACGAGTTCTCAAATTCCTGAGGGTTTGTCAGGATGGCCTTTCGTGACACCGGTTGCTCCCGAATTCGCGAGAATCCCATGCGTTTCACGAATGCCGTCTGTCCTGAAATCACGTTTTAAATCCCCACCACACTCTAACGAACCGTACGAACTGCAAACAAGTGGTTCGTCCGCGGGTGGTTCGAACTCCAGAGCTTCTGCCAACACGAGACCTGCTGGCTGACGGAAAATCGGACTGCGGGAAAATGTCAGGACGATTGTTCGTTTCGCGAAACGTCACCGCGACAATAAATGTCACACCCGGAGATCTGCCAGATTACATTTGTCAGATCGGGCTGCTGTGGGATCTGTGATAATCCTCTTCCCCCAAGCGCCCCGGGGGCATTCTGACCACCGACCAGTTTGGGTGCGACGAATGCGTGCACTTCGTCAATCAGCCCGCGATCGAAGAACGATCCAAGGACCCGGCTGCCGGCTTCTATCAGGACGTTGGTACAACCACGCCTCCCAAGTTCTGCCAGAAGGGCTTCCAGACTCAGCCCACGCAGAGCAGATGAGTCGCTATCGTGATCTGCCTGCGCTGCCGGAAGAGGCAGGACTTCCACACCTGCGTCCACCAGTGATCTGAAACCAGCAGACATATCAGTCGACACGCAGGCATCCTGACGAACACAAACAAGCACCGGTGCCTTGTCGAGAGTCCGGACAAGTTGCGAATCGATACGGACGTTGTTACCCGAAGAATCCAGAATGACACGAATTGGCTGCCGTGGACCCGGCGGTCTCGCAGTAAGTTCCGGGTTATCGGCTCGCACAGTACCAGCCCCCGTGATGATGGCGTCCATGCGCCCCCGAAGCCGATGAACACGAGTCCGTGATTCTTCACTGGAAATCCATTTCGAATGTCCACTTGCGGCGGCAATCCTTCCGTCCAGCGTCATGGCCCATTTCGCATGAACCCAGGGCCGATGCTGGCTGTACAGCATGCGGAATGGCGCAATGAGCCGCTGTGATTCAGGTTCGCATACGCCGACGACAACATCGATACCCGCTTCCCGAATCTTCGCAAGACCGCGGCCCGCAACATGGGGAGCCGGATCCTGACACCCCACAACAACTCGACTGAAGCCTTCTGCAATCACGGCATCAGCACAGGGTGGAGTTTTGCCGTGATGACTGCATGGCTCCAGAGTGACAAATAGTACCGCGTTCCGGCAACAACCAGTCGCGGCTGCAATCGCATTGACTTCAGCATGGGCCTGCCCAAACTTCTGGTGATATCCGCAACTCACCAGCCGCCGATCCCTATCGACAATCACCGCGCCCACCATGGGATTGGGTTCGACGAAACCTTCACCGCGTCCTGCGATTTCAATGGCGTATCGCATCACCGCTTCGTCGTCGGCAAATTGATGGCCGGACGGAAGAATCCGCCATGCCGGGTCTTCGTAGGACGCGGGCGATTCCATGAGCCTATTTCAGCATCTTTCTGAACTGAGCCAGTGTTCGGGTGTTTGCCACATCGTTCTTTGTCAGTCCCGCCCGTCGAGCCTGGTCAACACCAAAAGGCAGGACATCAAAACCGTTTACACTGTGAGAGTCGGTGCTGATCACAATCGGAATCTTCAAATCCTTCGCAGCCGCGGCAGAGATATCGTCCAGATCCAGCCGCTTGGGATGCGCATTGATTTCCATCATGACATTGTGGTCGGCAGCTGCCTTCAGCAGTTCCATCATGTTGACATCCGCTCCTTCACGACGGCCGACCAGTCGCCCGGTTGGATGCCCGATGATATCAACATTGGGATTTTGGACAGCATTCATCAGTCGCTTCATGATCTGATCTCGTGGCTGCTTCAATCCATAGTGCAGGACCGCAATCACCCAGTCGGCTTCGGACAAGACGTCGTCATCCAGATCAAGAGAGGCGTCTTCAAGAATGTCGCATTCAATGCCACACAGAATTTCAATTCCGCTGATGGAAGCGGAGACTCTGCGAATTTCTTCCCAATGCGTTCGCAGACGGTCTGCATCCAGGCCGTTGGCCATGGAGACCCGTTTGCTATGATCGGTGATGGCAATATACTTCAAGCCGCGGGCTTTCGCCGCTTCAGCCATTTCAGCGATCGTCGCCGCACCATCCGATGCGGTGGTATGCATGTGCAGATCGCCCCTGATATCCGTCAGCGAGACAAGCTCGGGAAGGCTCCCGGCGTCTGCCCATTCGAACTCATGCCGGTTCTCCCGCAGTTCAGGTGGAAACCAGGGAAGTCCCACGGCCGCATAAACATCCTCTTCCGTGCGTCCTGCAATCTGCTCATCACCTTTGAAGACGCCGTATTCGTTGACCTTCAGTCCCTGATCCTTAGCACGCCCCCGAACGACAACATTGTGTTCTTTGGAGCCCGTGAAATACTGCAGAGCAGCGCCAAAGGATTCTTCCGGGACAACGCGGAGATCCATTTCCACACCGGACTTCAAACGCACTCGCTGTTTTGTCTCACCACGCTGGAGCACCGATTCCACCAATGCGTGAGACGCCAGGGCATCCATGGGGATAGCGGCATCGTCGCAGGTGACAAGTACGTCGAGATCGCCACAGGTCTCTCGACGACGCCGACAACTTCCAGCAGCGGATGCCTGCTTCACACCCGGAAGCTTCAGCATATCTGCCACAACGATATCCGTTGCTGCCGTTGCATCGGCAATGGAAATCCGTTCGGCAGCGGTCGCGGCCTGAGCGATGTTCTCCAGGATCGCCTGCTCCGTTTTTTTGCCGAACCCCTTCAACTTTGCGATCTGACCGGCTTCCGCCGCCGCCTTCAGCTCATCAAGCGACTTCAGCTTGAGTTCATTGAAGAAGACGGCCACCTTCTTCGGACCAACGCCCGGAATCCTAAGCATGTCGAGCACGCCGGAAGGCACATCCTTCTTTAGTTCCTCCAGTTGAGCATGCTGACCCGTCGCAACGACTTCGCGAATCTGTTTCGCAAGATCCTTGCCGATCCCTTCCAGTTGAGTGAGATCGTAGTCCTGCGCGCAGAGGTCAACGAATGACTCTGCTGTGGACGAAACCACTCGCGCAGCATTGCGATACGCACGAATTCGAAACGGGTTCGCCCCCTGAATTTCCAGAAGGTCACCCAGCGTCTCAAAACATTCAGCAATCTGTTCGTTTTTCATGGGCCGGCGCGAAGAGTCTGAAGGGCGTTCTTGTTCGTATTCGGTCCGTGAGGAGATTAACCGTTGGACTGTTCCGCTTCGGCGGGAGCCGGGACTGAGCTGTTCTCCGTCCCAGCCGCGGCAGAAGCTTTAGGCTTCGGTGCACCATGGGGAGTATTCATCGCAACAAGAACTACGCCGGTCACAACCAGCGCCATTCCGACCCACAACAGCGGATTGATATGAAAATCCGGCACCTTGCGAAGCTGAGACCAGGCGAACACAGCGTTCACACTGACCGCGCCCCCGAAAACAATCGGCATCACCAACGCTGTATTCCCTCTGCTTGAGATCACAGCATTGGTCAGGAACAAAGCCCCGGCTGCGCCAAGAGTCCCGGCAAGGAAACCCCAGTTCATCGCAGGCGCATGACTGCCACCGTAACTAAATGTGTCTCCCTTGAGCTTCATTGCGATCAAACCCCCGGCGATCGCGATGACAAGGTACGCTACACCAATAAACACGTACGGCTTGAACGGACTCCATTCTCCTCCGGGAGCTCGCGCCTTTCCCAGAGTTGGCCCGTACATTCCCCAGCAAAGCGCAGTGCCCAGGGCGAACAGAATTGGAATCAGATAACCCTTCATATGATATTCTCTACTTTCCTGATTCGGACGGTCAGATTGTCGTTGACTGGATAAAACTTCGGACATCCTACCACCGACGCCTCTCGATCAGAAGGGAGCTGAATGATGAGTCAGAATCGGGATCGAAGGCGAGCCTGGGGTCCGATTTTACGAGACCATTTTTCCTGATGTGCCTGAAATGACCACCTCAGACATGGTTTTTCCTGGCGGGCGATGGTCGTGTCCACTTGCCGTAATGGTGTCAGATTCATCAAATGCACGCGGAGCATCATGGCGAGCGAACCCGATCAGCCACTGCACTCAATTCCAGGATTGAGTGGGGGCTGACGCACAGCTATCAACCTGTGAGCCACTCATGAGAGAATACGAACTGAAGAAGATGTGGATTCGCCGCGCGCTGGACTCGGCCGCGTTAACATCAACTGACCGTTCTGCCGTAGCCGAGTTTCTTGCCAGTCTTGACGGGATGCATTCGGTCCATGTCGAACTGAACAAGTTCCCAGGGGCATTCTGGCGAGCCATACTGCGCGAGGCGCAGCTTCCTGTAACGACCCGCACAGGAATCGCTCTGCATGTATTCGGCATCCGGCAGTCCGATTGTAACCTGGATTCCATCTACGAATTGGAAGTGGCGGACCCGGTGGAATTCGGAGTTTCGCTGCAGCTCTCCGGGAGTCGAAGTCCCAACTGCGAAATGCAGCTCAACGGACGATGGTATCCGGTCGTTGCAACGATCCGATTTATCGAAGACGGCGACAAGGTGACTCGCGGTGTCGAACTGCGATGCGCCGTCCAACTTGGTGATCGGGCCTTCGGCGTTGGGCACATGGTTTCCCGAGACTTGTTTCTGGACGAGGCCAGCGAGAAAAGAACGGTGAAGGTCATCGAAGTCCTGGAGCGTCTGGGTTACCAGCGATTGATGATGACAGCGACAGAGTTCAATCTGCGACTGGTGTCTGCCGAACGCATGGCGGCTTCGTTCGGCAAAGTGGTCCTGGTCACGGGTTCGGTCATTGCACCGTCGCGTTTTTCATGGTGGAAAGGTTTTGAAACACAATCGCTTGGTTCGCCCGAGATGCCGTCCCGATGCGTCGTGGAACCCGCACTGGAAGTGGACCACGATCATCGTTACATGTTTTCGCGCGATGACGAATCCGAATCCCGCCTGCCGTTCGTTCGCATCTTCTGCCTGGAAACAAAGTCGTACGTCTACGCGGACATCGATGACATCACAGAATACCAGTTCGACACGGAAGCGTTGACTCGACTTCAGCTACCAGCAGATATGCATTCAATACTGCGGCGAGTTTTCAGCACGCCGATCGAGAACATGTTCGGCGATCTTCTGCAGGGCAAACACGGGGGAGCGGTTGTGCTGGCATCGGGCGAACCAGGGGTCGGAAAAACTCTGACGGCAGAAATCTATGCCGAAATCACTGAACGGCCGCTGTATGTACTGGAACTCGGTGAACTTGGCACACGTGCTTCAGAAGTGGAGGAGAATCTTCAATGTGTGTTCGCTCGCGTCACCCGCTGGAATGCCGTCCTGCAGTTTGATGAATGCGAAATTTTTCTCGCACAGCGTGGTAACGATCTGGAACGATCGGCCATTGTCGGAATCTTCCTGCGATTGCTGGACTACTACCGAGGCCTGTTGTTTCTCACCACCAACCGACCCGAAGTGCTGGATGATGCTGTCCTGAGTCGCGTGATGCTCAGATTGCAGTACCCGCGACTGGACGCCCATACGCGTGCCATGATCTGGAAGACGATGTTTGAAGTGGCCGGACTGCATCTTCAGGAATGCAGCTTCGAAAAGCTTGGCGGCGTCGACCTGAATGGACGTCAAATCCGCAACCTGACTCGCCTGGCGCGAATCCTCTTTCCCGACGGCTTCGTCAACAAAGCGGGAATTCGGGACGTACTGAGATTCGGTTGCGGATCTTCTCTGGACGGGCACAAAGATTCACACAACGAAACACCCAACGGAAACTGATTTGTGTTCCGTCATCTGAGGACATCAAAAGTCGCTCCTCAGACATCGACTTATTGTCAGACATTCACCTGTTGTTGCAGGTTCTTAAAATGGTCTCGACGAGCTTCCGGCAGCTTCTCAAGAATCTCATTCCGAAGTTGGTGTGCCATACGTTCGCGATTCCTGTTATTTGAAGGAGCGAGCGTCACAGGGGGCAACATGATCGGAGCCTCCCAGAGTCCGGTCCTGGATTTGCCTGAAGCACCAGGTAGTAGCTGAACGCTCCTTCATCCGTATCTGGCGCACCCGGATTTCGAGACACCTTTTCAACCTGACATCCCATCAGGCTCAATAACGGAACCTGCCATCGCTCCGCGTCGCCTTCATAAAGCAGCGCATCCGAAGTTATCTTCAGAAACCCGGAATCTGAATTGCTCATCAGCATCACTTTGCCCCAGTTCTTTCGAGGCACTATGTCAATGTAATGAGACTCTGTATCTTCTGAATCAATGATTGCATCGGGTCGATGGCGCAGGCGAATCCGCATCAGGCTGCGAATCCACAAGTTGGGCAAATGGTCGCCCCAGGCTGCGACCAGCACGAACGGAACAACCAGACAGCCGAACCCACCACCAATCCAGAGTGCAACGGATAAGGTGTCAAGTTCAGCACGATGCATCCAGGTGTAGATCCAGATGCCAATTGACGAAATCAACGCAGCCACCAGCGGACCTAAACTGATGACTGTACAGCAAATGATCACGGGACGACTAAGAACACGCTGGTCCGCGGGCTGATCGAATTCCCAGATACGCGCCATCCCTGTGACTCTGGGTGCCGTCCGCTCCACCTCTTCCAGAGTCATCGGCGCCGTGGAACGCCGTATGGTAACCGGCTCCCAGTCCTTCAGTTCGACCGTGACGCCCTGATCATGCAGAACCTGTGCCAGCTTTTCGCAGGCTACCGATCCAGGAATACCAACCAGAACGATGCCATTCAGCGCCTTCACAGTCATCAGCCCGAATTTCAGTTCGCACTCTTCTGGTCGCTGGATAATGACGCGAGCAATGCCGGCCAGGGGGACGGTCGTCAACGCTGTCATCATGCCGGCATTTGCAAAACAAGTGATGTTCTTTTCGTCGATAGAAATATCTCGCTGAAACCAGACCAGTTCGCGAACAGCCACCAACAGAACGCCAACTCCCATACCAGCCAGAATGGCAAGTGGGACGGAAAGCCTGGGCCCCCCGGCATCGATCCCGAAGCGGGCTGCCATCAGACCGGCCGACATCACCACTGCAACAACAATTGCGAGTATGATTTTCCCGCGCCATTCACTCCGAGTACGCATCCGCGGGACAAAGAAAATCGGCTCATTCCATCGCATCAGGTTCCGCTTAAAAATGGCCATGGCTTGCTGGTTCCCGAGTCATCGGTTTTGAAGGGCTCTACACGTGTATTCGCGAATAAGCCTGCTGTCTTCGGCTTTCAGTGACAACATAACCTGACCCCGACTCCGGAGCAATCAGCGAAAAGCGTGTGGAATGCGCGGGCAAAGGAATGCGGAAATCCGCGGCCGAATATCACAGGTGTTCAAAACGCCGGAAGCCCCACTCATCAGGCCCGGCGCGGTTGGGCTGACGACAGTTTTGGGAAAGGTAGCCCGGCGCATCAGCGGGTGATCGCCTTCACCCCAAAAGGCGATGCGATGGTGAGGCGAAAAGGGGCCCGGCCCCCGTTTGCTGATCCCGAGCTGAGCGGCGCCCACCCATCCACACAAGAACGGCGAATTCGAAATACAAATCTCCAATCTGAAACTTGATCTCTGCTAACTCCGTTGCTGTCCCGATTTTTCATCGAACTGCCAAGCTAACGTTCCAGGTTTCGACTTGTGTGGTCATTCAACGAGGCATCGAACTTTCTCAGCGCAGGAAAAAGTTCAAGCGGGTAATCCGTCAGAATGCCATGGATACCAGCCTGAACAGCATGTCCCCAGTTCTCCGGGACTTGGCCACTGACCGTCGCTCCGGCAATGAAAGCTCGTTTGCCCCCACTCCGAAGGGCCTTCATTTGTTCTTCCGGGGGCAGATAACGAAAATAGACCCAGTCTGCATTTGCAGACGCGAGAGCCTGTGGAAATTCTTCTGCAGTGTTTGCGACCGCGGCCGTCTGTGCGGCCGTTGAAACTTGTTTGATGCGGTCTCTTATCGCTGGCTCAGAAATCGTTTTACCGATAAACAGCAAGCGATGCAGCACCTGATGTGTTTCAGCCATTCGCACAACCTCCTGCTCACCACCGTCTTTGATATCCACAGCAATCAGCACATCATGTTGTCGATATTGAGCAATCAGTCGCAGTACTTCATCGACTGTTGGCACCTTTTCACCAGCAAATCTGGGATCAAACCACCGACCGGCGTCCATTTGACGAATTTCTTCAAGAGTTAAGTCAACGACTTTACCCGTTCCATTGGTTGTGCGATCGACGGTGTCGTCGTGAATACAGATCAAATGCCCGTCACGTGTTCTCTTGATATCAAATTCAAACCCCAGCCGCAGTTCGAGGCAGGCCTGGAAGTTACCGAGTGTGTTTTCGGGGGCATGAAGCAGCAATCCCCGGTGAGCGACAACATAAGGTGGCTCGGTGGCACTGGTCTTCATCAAACCGGCGGGGAAGCAAACAGCCAGGACGACGAAACAGAGTCTTGCAAACATGCCGTTACCTCGGAAAAGAATGCGTCAATGGTCTTTTTGGGTTCCGCCCCAAACAACATGGAGTCGTCCTGGCCGCGCTTTGCCTCAGGCCACGACGACTCCATGTTTATTCCTTGCACATGCATGATGCTCGCTGAACATGCATGATGCTCGCTCTGCAGCATACCGGACAATCTTCCGCGGAATCCAGGTATGGTCATTCCGTCAGATCAGGTGATTTGGTCAATCCTGATCGGCATATTGCACCTGCGGCCTGCCGACCAGTAAAGGATCAGTCGGTCCGATGGCGGCAAGGTCCCGACCGTCAAAATTTATGTTGTGAAGTACATGTCGCAATGCGTTCAGTCGGGCTCTTTTCTTGCAGTCAGACTTAACGACAGTCCACGGCGAATCCACAGTATCGGTGTGATGAAACATCGCCTCTTTGGCTTTTGTGTATTCGTCCCATTTATCAAGCGACGCAAGGTCGACCGGCGAAAGCTTCCATTGCTTGAGCGGGTGTCGTTCGCGTTCCCTGAAGCGTCTTCGCTGTTCATCACGGCTGACGGAGAACCAGAACTTCATCAAGACAATTCCGCTTCGCACCAGGTTGCGTTCGAACTCCGGGACCTGCCTCATGAATTCGTCGTAATCATCATCCGAACAAAACCCCATCACTCGTTCGACACCAGCCCGATTGTACCACGAACGATCGAACAGAATGATCTCGCCACGCGTTGGCAGATGTTCCACGTATCGCTGAAAGTACCATTGCCCGGATTCTGCCTCCGTTGGCTTTTCAAGTGCGACGACTCGAGCACCGCGGGGATTGAGGTGTTCCATGAATCGCTTGATTGTGCCTCCTTTACCTGCCGCATCACGGCCTTCAAACAGGATTACGATTCTCGCTCCTGTTTTTTTAACCCAGGCCTGCAGCTTCAGGAGTTCGACCTGCAGTTTGTATTTTTGCTTTTCATAAGACTTTCTGGACATCAGATTCTTGTACGGATACCCACCCTGTCGCCAGTTTTCTGACAGGACATCATCGGGAGATATTTTTTCAGAACTGACTGCTGGTTCGCGGCCGAGGAGTGCGTTGCGGATTACGTTTGCATCGTCGGCAGATGTTCCATCCATAATCGCATGCAGAACTTTGGCAATGGTTTCGGGATCATGCGGCGGGATTTCGGCCACGATATCCCTTACCGCGTTGATCTTGGCCTCCTGAGCCGCACTGATGGCGCTGGCGACTGTGTACTTCTCAATTCCCGACTTCGACTTTGAGGGCACCGTATCGCCGGCAACCACTTCGCGGGGTGTTGTGTCATCATCAAGCTTCCGCATGTCGCCAAATGTTTGATTTGCCATGTTCTCACCACTCCGCGTTAAACTCTGCGTCGCACTCGTTCGTGTCACTCAGCCGATTGGTTCTCTACTTCATCACTTGTTTCGATATCATTCGTCTTCTCGTGATCCGATTCGTCTGAAGTCCAGTTCGTAGAACCAGAGATCGTCGTTTGGTACATCCAGCCGCAGTTGCTGAAACACCTGCTTCGCATCAGGCACGAACTGAATTGTCCCGTCACCAAACCAGGCAAATTGATTTCGCCAGCGAATTCGAAATGTGTCGAATTGAATGTGCTCCAGGTCCGCGATCAGATGTTCATTGGGCAGCAGACGCAGCACAAGCCCCTGTCCTTCTTTTGTAACACTCGCATCGCCATAAAGTGGACAACGAAATTCACCGGCATAGGCATCCAGCGACCGCGAAGGTTGTGTTCCAGTGACAGTTGCAGCAACCGTCTTTTCAATCCGATCATGGAAATCCAGTCGTCCCTTTCGGTCAGTGACCAGATCTTCTGTCAGCCATTCGCGTTGCGAACCGCCCAGATAACGGTCCATGACTGTATTCGCAATCGCAGGCGAAATACCGGTCATACTGTTGGTGAGAACGACGATGCCAAGATTCTCGTCTGGCACCATCAGCACATGCGAGTACATGCCATCGTAGCCGCCACCATGCGACACCGTCATTCGTCCTTTGTAATCGGACAGCACCCAGCCTAATCCATATCCACGAAAGTGTGTCGACGGAAATCGCTTCTGATAACCGGAACTTACAGACATCACGTTGTGGACTTTCCACATTCGATCTGATGATCGTCTGGAAAACAATGACGTCCCATCAGGCAGCTCTCCACGGTTGAGCTGAACGATCAGCCATTTTGCCATGTCATTCGTACTCGAAATAATCCCGCCGGCTGCCGCCATTGTGTCCCAGTTGACCCAGGGGATGGGTGTGACGGATTCAGGTGTCGGTTTATGCGGCGTTGCAATGTTGCTGGTCGACTGCAGGGCGGAGACAGACGCAAGCGTGCGATTCATTCCAACGGGCTTTAAGATTCTCTGAGCAACAAAGTCCGACCAGCTGTTTCCGCTCGCCTTGGCAATCACTTCACCGGCTGCCAGAAACATCAGATTGCTGTATCCATAACTGGCACGGAATTGTCCTTCTGGTTTCAAATGCCGGGCTCTGCGCAGAACTTCTTCCGGGGAATACGGAGTGCCCCACCAAAGCAGGTCGCCGCTGAAAGTCCCAAGGCCACTGCGGTGACAAAGCAAATCATCGATGCGAAGCTCCGAGGAGACCCAGGGGTCGTACAATTGAAGCCACGGAAGATACTTCTGAACCCGATCACTCAAATCCAGAACGCCGTCTTCCTCTAGGATCGCCAATGCAGCCGATGTGAACGCCTTGGAGTTTGAGGCAATTGCAAACAGAGTATCCCCATCCACCAACTCCTCCCTGCCAAGCTCCCGCACGCCGAATCCTTCGGAGAAAATCACCTGCCCGTCCCTGACAATGGACACTGCCAGACCGGGGACGCCCCAGCGAACCCTCGCTTCGGAAATTGCTGAACGAATCGCTTCGACATCAACATCCTGCCCCGCGGAACCAACGGGAACTGACAAGACCTGCGATTGCGCTGGAGTTGTTTCGACCTGAGCGAACGACGGCCCGGAAGCACACAAGGCAACCAGCCACATCACAAGAAGTACGCAGTTCTTCATTCCACGCCTCGAATCGTCACCAGTCAGTATTTGGAACACGAACTTATTCGGCTGCAACACCAAACAGGCCAAACATCATAGCATTGAATCGCCGTCCAACCGCACGCCACACAGGATCCAAAAACAACAGGAATTCGAATTTGTCAGGAACTCTCCTTGCTCTGGAATTCGTATCCGCACTTATCGACGTCGAATAATGGGCCAGCGAATCACTGGCTCAGCAATGCTTCTCCGGTGGGCAGCAAACACGTCTTCGATGCGCACTGCACAGTCGCTCGTCAAAAACTTTTCCTATCAGGCAGCATGGTCTAACCTAACTGTCCATTGAAAAACCGGGACAGGCAGGCAGGATGACTGGAAACCATCGTATTGTCAGGTCTCCTGCTCGAGCCAGTCCCGTTTTTCAATAGGCTGCTAATTAAGCTAAGAGTTCTTTCTTTGGGCGACAAAGGCAAGCGAATTCTGTTTGCGTCACATATGTGACCATGGACATTCTCAGATTCGTTTCGCTGGTATCACAGACATCACAAATTGAGTATCGTTGCGGTAGAGCAGATTCACTGTTCGTTGAAGTTCGTCGCACGTCTCTCGCTTGCGCAATGCCTGAACCATTTTCAGAGGTTCCACGCGAGATCATTCGCGGGGAAAGCAACAACGAAGTTTCCTGACAGCTCATACAGGACGTGCCGAATAAACAGGAAGTCGAACCGGAGACATCCACGCAATCACGGCCTTACGAGATGTCAGACCCGGGATCAAACTGCGATCCCGGCAACATCGTCTGTTGGAAGAAGCTTTCTGTTCACTTCAGGATTCCGGCGAACCACGCGCTGCACGCGAGGAGACGGAAGAGCCGGACTGATCGTCAACATCGCACATGTCCGCAGCGTGAACATCGTGTTCATTTCTCAAAAGGATGCAACGGCTGCCATGGAAACAGATCCATCCCTCAGCGCGATCGCCGCAGAACTCGATTCGATGCACGCCAGTGCACGTCAGGCGTTTTGCGCCAGGGACATTGATGCATACAGAACGTTCTTCACGGAAGACCTTCGCTACATTCAGGCTGATGGGAAACAGATTAACCGCGATGAACTCTTGCGTCACGTCAGGAAACAACTGTCCCAATTCAAAACTGTCGATTCTGAAATGACTCGCGAATCCATTGCTGTAAATAACAACGGAACCGCAACTCCAATTCTGAACCAGACAGGCATCTATACACTTTCGGTTTTCGTATTCTTCACAAGAACCTGGAACATCAATCGCCGCGGAAAATACACCTACCGAAAGACAGATGGCCGTTGGCAGATCTGTCATGTTGAAGTCTTTTCTGAAACAGTAAACTGACATTCAACCGAAAGCCTGGAAAATCACTGTGCGGTAAATCACTGTGCGGTAATGGGGCTCGTGCATCTGAAAATCGTGCTGGTCGGCCGGCCACTGTTGGTTTTTCGCAATGGCCAGCGAGAGTCAAGTTCGTTCGATGACCTGTTCGGAGGAGGTGACGTCAGGATCCAATTGCGCGACGCAGTCGAAACTGTCCATGTGATTCGCTACGCCAGACTCAAGGCACTGGCAACCACCATCTCAGATGTTCCCGGGTTGTCGTAATGTCTCAGGCGTCCTGACCTCAATCGTTCGAATCTCGCGAACTGCCTGACTGTAACCCGGATAACGCAGTCGCACTGCGCTGAGAAAACTTTGCAATTCCAACAGCCCCTTCGGAGCCAATCGGGTTGCACGCGACAAATGCGACAGCGGCTTATGACGACGTGAAGATCGCCGTTCCTGCACGAACGCTTGTTACATTGGCCGAGCATCGTCGAAGCGATTGACCTGACATAAATCATTTTGACGACCACAGACACCTGCCGCGTGTGGCAACGCATAACCCCATCGTTTCATGACCATATCGTTTTGAGTGAACGATGCTGGAGGCCCACAAAGGGGCGCAACACCTGGAAATATCAGGTCCGGAATCCGATTGACCGACGATTCCGACGAAGTCTGCTTCCCAAACATCGCATTCTGGACAGGTCCATCAGATTAGCGTTGCTGGTGGGGAATTCCTGAAATAGAGTTCGTCCGGACATCCAGCTTCCAGAAACTCACGGGCTGTTTTGCGGTGACTCCGCGATCTGCGTTGCCGCTCGAAACACAGGACAGAATTTGCTGTGCCCGGCTGTTGGTTCCGCATTCCGCTTCCATTCGCGATCCGGACGAACGTTGAATCCAGTCGTTCACCTGCGTTTGGCCGGAAGTGCCGGTTCGGCCTCAGGCGTTTTCCTGCGGCGAACACTGGCTTCATGAATGACGGAAATTTACGGTTGTCCCGGCCTTTGTCCTCTGCCCGTCCTGCGGCAGAACACCATGCCCTTCTGTTGTGAAATTCAGTCAATGCTTGATTTGTTTGCGTCCGGAGAACAGAACGTTAAGAACGACGTTTTGTCCGGAATCACGGTTGCTCTGGCTCTTGTCCCTGAAGCGGTAGCGTTTGCATTTGTTGCGGGCGTCTCACCGATCATAGGTCTGTATTCGGCGTTCTTCCTGGGTCTGATCACCGCGATCTTCGGCGGCCGTCCGGGCATGATTTCCGGGGCCACCGGCGCGATGGCTGTTGTCGTGGTTACACTGGTTGCACAACATGGCATTGAGTTCATGTTCCCCACCGTCATCCTCTGCGGGCTGCTTCAGGTCGTTGTTGGGTTGTGTCGCCTGGGCAAACTGATTCGTATGGTTCCCCATCCGGTCATGCTGGGGTTTGTCAACGGACTTGCAATCGTCATCTTCACGGCTCAGTTCGGCAGCTTCAAAACGGTAAGCAATGTTGGGCGCCTGACCTACATGCAGGGACCAGCGCTGTGGATCATGCTGGGATTGATTGGCATAACGATGGCTATCATCTGGTTGCTGCCGAAACTCACACGAGCCATACCCGCCTCACTCACAGCCATTCTTTTCGTCAGCGCCTTATCCGTGGTCCTGAATGCGACGCTCGATCCGAGCCTGGCAGCACAGAACCAGCGACGTGTTGTTCTGACGGTCGGCGACATGCTTTACACGAATGCCATCGCCAATGCGGCATCTTCTGTCGAAGACACACCTGCAACAGATCCTCTCACTGACAATGATCTTCCGGAAGGATCAATGGCGACTGCAACGCGATTGCCGGAAGTCCCACCGGAGGCCGTCAGCCTGAGCGCCGGATTACCTCGACCATTTTTTCTGGACTTTGCTCTGCCACCGTTCACACCGGGCACGCTTTTCATCATCCTGCCTTATGCATTAACGCTGGCAGCCGTCGGTTTGATTGAGTCTCTGATGACACTGACTCTGGTCGATGAGATTACGGAAACACGTGGATCCGGTAATCGGGAGTGTCTCGGGCAGGGACTTGCAAATATCCTGTGCGGTCTGTTTGGAGGCATGGGGGGCTGCGCGATGATTGGCCAGTCACTGATCAATGTCAATTCCGGTGGACGCGGACGCTTGTCCGGAATTGTTGCCGCAGTCTGTCTGTTATTGTTTGTGCTGTTTCTGAGTCCGTTGATCGAAATGATTCCCATGGCAGCGCTTGTTGGCGTGATGTTCATGGTGGTGATCGGCACATTCGAATGGGCTTCTCTGCGAATGATGCGCAAGGTGCCCGCATCGGACTATCTGGTCATGGTGATTGTGGCCGGCTACACAGTTCTCATGCACGACCTGGCATCTGCCGTTGTGATTGGCATTATCGCTTCCGCTCTGGTGTTCGCATGGCAGCAGGCCAAACATGTGGGAGCGGATGTCAAGTTCAATGAATTCGGCAGCAAGATCTATCAGTTACATGGGCCACTGTTCTTCGCGTCCGTGACATCTTTCCGGGATCTGTTCGACCCGAAATCCGATCCGGACGACGTCGTCATCGATTTCTACTATACCCGCGTTTACGACCAGTCCGGACTGGAAGCGATCAATTCCCTGGCTGAAAAGTACGCGCAGCTTAACAAACGGCTTCACCTGACTCATTTGAGTCCGGAATGTCGATCGCTGCTGGATCGGGCGGGAGATCTCGTGGAAGTCAACCTGTCAGAAGACCCGCAATACCATATCGCCACCGATCGCATCACAACCGGGCCCATGATTCCGGCACCTGCGATGGCTGAAACTTAGTGCAGGATTCCTGGCGGAAATTCATCGATCAGTGACTCGCAGTAATCTCTCACGCTATCCATGTCCGATTCAATTGTGCCGGAGCAAAGGCGAACCAATGTGGGAGCCAGTAATCTGGCAATCACATTGTGTGGTCGGGATTCCATATGCATCGTGAGCGTTGTGGATGTGTTCATCGAACCATCAGGCTGAGTATCCTTCGCTCGTGGCTGAGAAACAGTGAAGACTGTGTCCCAAACTGCACCGCCCACATCACTAACCATGCGGACCATGTGATTTTCCCGGAAGTCGACGACTTCCAGTGTGGTGCGGCATGTTCGGCCATTGATCGTACGCGTCTCATGAAATCGCGTTCCGGATCCATGCCTGCATTCCGACAAAAACTCAATGCCGGAAATACCCTGCACGGCCTGACGGAATTTGTCAGGATTCGAAATTACCTGAAACACCTTTGCCAAAGGTGCGTTCACCGTTCGTGAACATTCGAAGATCAGAGACTCAGGCGGATTACCAGCCGCCAGCATTCCCGCAACGCCGAACAGGGGCCAGACGACTACACCAGCGATCCACATCCAGATCGGATGCGGGATCATCGCCAGGTTGAAAATGGTAGCTGCCAGCAGAATCAACAGGGCAATGACTGGCGGCATCAGACTGCGTGACGGCGCAAGACGCCTGGCCACAAATCCCGCAATAAAGGCTCCCGCGCACCAGGCAAGAAGTACAATGACGAACGCTCCCGTCGGCAGCTGCGCAGCGAATTCCGCAAGCTGCTGAGGATTGTTAAAGTCGAAACCTTCCGGAGGCGGATAGATCGCGGAACTGATGGATTCAATCAATCCCACAGCGATGCCGCCGATCAAAAGTCCGGCTAGTGTGGCCGCGATTCGCTTCACCATCCGCCTGCCGGATGGGGGTTTGAGCGGTTGATTTGGTTTTCCCTTGGATTGTTCGACAGACATACTGTTTCTTTCTTCAGGTACTACATTTCGGACGGGCGCAACAGCCAGCAGGACTGGTGTTGTTCCATTCCGATGTGCGGGTAGTACGTTTCAGCAGCAGGGGCAGCCAGCAGGATGAGTGTTGTATTCAGGCCGACCGCCTGGTGTGTTTTCTGGATCAGAAGGCGTCCAATCCCCCGTTTTTGCCATGAACGGTCGACGGCCAGATCCGACAAATAGGTACAGTAAGCCCGATCGGAGATCGCGCGGCTGACCCCGACCAGCAGCCCATTCCGTCGGGCCGTGACAATCGTGGTCGCGTTTCTTAGCATCATTTCCATTCGCGCCAAATCGTCAACGGGCCGGCGTTCTGCCAGTGTCGATCGACGCAGAACATCAACAAAGTCTGTGACCGACAGCTGTGGCTCGATTTGAATGGTGATGTCGTTCAGCATTGGTAATTTCGGGTTTTCGTTGGTTTAGAGAAATTTGCCAGGATTCCTGAGCGTTGGGCGAACCGGGAGCAGAACAGCGGCAGGACTGCTACTCTACATGACAGGAATCGCCAAGCGGCCTGTACGCTTGCAAGCTGTTTCGATAGATTCAGTCGCTTCAACGACTCTCACTTTACCAAATCAAGAAGGACTTCCCATGATTCGAGCTCGATTCACCTGCGCGCTGGTGGCATCGACGCTGGCGTTGGCAGGCATGTTCGGAACAGCTCATGGCCAGACGCTGCTGTCAGGCGATCAGGTATTACCGAAAGACACCTACATCTACGTGGCGGTACCCAGCATGGAACGAATGAAGCAGGGATTCAACGCTTCGTCCACCGGTCAGATGATAGCCGACCCGGCATTTGACGACTTCAAAGCAGAACTCAAGTCCGCGTTCTCTTCTGAGGTCAATGAAGCATTTGCAAATGTTCAGGATACTCTGGGCCTGACTGTGGAAGAACTGCTGGAGATTCCATCCGGAGAATTCAGTTTTGCCATTTCTTCTGTGGGCAACAACATTGGCATCGTACTGATTGCTGATTACGGCGACCACGAATCTCAGGTCACCGGACTGCTTGAAAAAGCTCAGGCCGGGCTGTCTCAGGCACCCAACCTGGAACTCAATCCGACCACGATCGATGGTACAGAAGTAACGATGTACACCGTTACCGGCAAAGCTGCTCAGGCAACCCCGCTGGCAAAGGAATTTGGATGGTTTCAGAAGGACGGCCGATTGGTGTTCTGTACCAACAGCGCCATCATGGATTCGATTCTGACCAACTGGACTTCAGGTGAAGACGGGCTTCGATCGAACAACGTTTTCAGCTATGTCATGGAAAAGTGTCACAGTGACGACGACAAGAATATGGTCGTAGCGTTTGTCGATCCACTGGGCCTTGCAACAAAAGTCATTCAGTCGGGTTCACTGGGACCGCAGATTACACCGCAGGCCAGCATGGGTCTGATGATGTTGCCAGCGTTTGGACTGAACCAGCTGAAAGGTTTTGGTTCTGTCGGACAGATGAACGTTGATGGATTTGAAGCGGTTTCCCGCTCTTTCATCTACTCCGAACAACCCCCTCAGGCACTGATGCGAGTCTTCATGCTGGACGAAGTTAATCCTGCGCCTCCAGCCTGGGTCAAAGAAGGAACCAGCGCGTATCTTTCGACCAAATGGAATATCACGGAAGCCTACGCCGCAATTGAGTCACTCGTAGACGGCTTTCAGGGTGCTGGTGCTCTGGCGGGTATGATTGATGGTCTGGCGACACAGGGACCTCAAATTCACATCAAGACAGATGTGATCGATCAACTGGATGGAACTGTACAGTTTGTCTCGGCACCCGGCGAAGAAGCTGGCAATGACCAAATGCTGTTTTCACTGGGCGTCCGTGATAACGCTGCCATGACCGACCTGCTGACTCGGCTGACATCAGAACCCGGATTTCCGGGTGAATCACGAGAGTTTCAGGGCGTCACGCTCTACGAAATTTCAGCCACAGGCGATAAGCCTGTCACCTTCACAGTCGCCAATAATCAGTTGATGATTGGGGTTGGTGGAACAATGGTTGAACAGGCACTGAGAAACGACACCGACACTCCGTCACTGGCCGAAGCTGCGGACTACAGGAAGATTTCTGAGCACTTCAAACCTGGCGCTGTTGCCGTCAGCTACAGCCATCCAGCCGCCCAGTATCGCTCTCTGTACGAAATGCTCAAGAGCGGAAGTGCGGCAGATCAGTTCCCAGGCATGGATGAAATCTTTGAACGCATCGACTTCACGCGTCTGCCTCCATTCGAAGCCATTGAAAAATATCTGGCTCCAGCTGGTGGCTACTGGGTCGGTGACGAAAACGGCGTGCTGATGGAGCAGTTCTCACTGAAACCTGGCAACTAACGTTGTACCTGTGACTGGTTAAAGCTCCTGTCGCTCAGACAAAACAGTAAGCACCCGATTCGAATTTCCGAATTGGGTGCTTTCTTTTTGCGCGGTTGGTATCTTCCAGGTCCTGCCTCTTGGGAGTTGTAGACTATGGTCAACCATCGCCAGCCTGACAATGTAACTCGAAACTCCGGTTCAAAAATGCAATCTGCGATTCCATCCCATCCTGATATCAATGGATCTCCGGAATGGATGGCATGGGTTCGCGGGGGTGCGAGAGCGATAAAGGCCACGGTTCCCTTCAAGCTGAGCCGCGGCCTGATTCTGGCCTGGATCCTTCTGGCAGATGCAGCCGCTCTGTTCCCCGGTAGCGCTCGCGCTTCGGGGCAGCCTCTGATTACGGACGACGGCGAAGAGGATGCCGAGGTATTTTTTGAAACACATGTGCGCCCCGTGTTAGCCGGGCATTGTATTCAGTGTCACGGACCTGAGAAACAATCGGGCGGACTGCGACTGGATTCTGCAGAGTCGATACGGAGACCTGGTGAATCCGGTCTGCCAGCAGTTCTGCCGGGTGATGTCGCGGCCAGCCATCTCATTCAGGCAATTCGCTACGATGGTGACGTTCAGATGCCACCCGACGGTCCTCTCACCAGGCCACAGCGTGAAGCACTGGAAGCATGGGTTCGAACGGGGGCATACTGGCCCAGTCGGCAGTCTCCGATTGCTTCGACTGCGAAAGATGCTGCAAAGACACACTGGGCATTTCAACCAATTCAGGTTCCGCCAATTCCTGAAATCTCCCCGGAGCTGCCTGGTGGCAACAAGCTGATATCGGCGCAGTTTCTGCAGAATCCCATCGATGCATTTGTTGCTGACCGATTAGTGAAGAATGGACTTCAGCACTCGCCATTGGCCGATCGCAAAACACTGATCCGCCGTATGTCTTATGCCGTCACCGGTCTGCCGCCCGAAATTGATGAGGTCGAAGCCTTCGAGACGGATACTGCCCCCGATGCAATTGACCGGCTGATTGAACGCCTTCTTGGCTCCGATGCCTACGGCGAACACTGGGCGCGGAAGTGGCTGGATATTGCTCGATATTCCGACACAAAAGGCTACGTCTATGCGAGAGAAGAACGCTTTTGGGTGCATGCGTGGTCGTATCGTGACTGGGTCGTCAGATCGCTGAATGCCGATCTTCCGTACGATCGATTTCTCCTGCTTCAGATTGCGGCGGATCAGGTGACTGACAGGACAGAAGGTGATCTGGCGGCCATGGGTTTTCTGACCCTGGGGCGGCGTTTTCTGGGCGTCCAGCGCGATATTTACGATGACCGAATCGACGTCGTGACTCGAGGAACAATGTCGCTGACCGTTGGATGCGCCAGATGTCACGACCACAAGTACGATCCGATCCCGACGGCGGACTACTATTCACTGTATGGTGTCTTTGCAAGTTGCCGGGAACGAATCGTTCCGCTTGCGGACCAGCCGATGGATGATGCATTCACGACGGAGCTGAACGCGCGTCTAAAAAAGCTCAATGACACTTTGCAGGAACGTCGCCGGACAACATCCGAACGCATCCGCAAACGAATCGGAGACTATCTGAAGGCACAATTCGAGCTGGAAAAATATCCGGAAGAAGGATTCGACCAGGTCATCTCAACCAGTGATCTTCTTCCATCGTTTGTGCGCCGCTGGCAGTCGTTTCTGCGCCACACAAAACAAACCAATGACCCCGTATTCACCGCCTGGCATGCGTGGCTGGAGCTGGATTCTCAGCGTGGCGATTCATCTGCAGACCCGGCTCAACGTCTGACGCTGCCCGAACATACAAATTCACTGGTTGCCGATGCGTTTACTCCCCAACCAACATCGCGCGAGGACATGATTGAACGTTACGCAGGTCTGTTCAGAAAGATTGACCAGCAGTGGCTGGAACTTCTCGAGCAGCCCAGAGAACAGAATCAACCGGCACCGATATCACTACCCAATCCGGAGGCCGAAGCAATTCGGACAGTTCTTTACGGAATCGAATCGCCATGCGTTGTCCCGGATGAGCCGGTCGTGCATACGGAATATGATTTCGATTCCGGCACGTGTAACGAACTCTGGAAGTTGCAGGGAGAAGTGGATCGATGGGTCATTAATGCGAATAAGCCGGTGCCCTACGCCGTAATACTGGAAGATCGCGCCGTTCCAACGACACCTCGAATTTTTCGGCGAGGCAATCCGGCTCAAAAAGGCGACGACGTCCCGCGACAATTCCTGCAGTTGCTCAGCGGTAAAGACAGGCAGCCTTTTCAGGATGGAAGCGGGCGTTTCGAACTGGCCCAAGCGATCATAGATCCCCAAAATCCCCTGACAGCACGAGTGATCGTCAACCGCGTCTGGGCTCAGTATTTTGGCCAGGGTCTTGTTTCGACGCCGGGCGATTTCGGGACGCGTGCGAATCCACCGTCCCACCCGGAGCTTCTGGACTGGCTTGCCAACTGGTTCATTCAGGAAGGCTGGAGTCTGAAGAAACTGCATCGGTTGATTCTGTCTTCCGGTACATTTCAGCAGACGTCCACGGGACCCACTGACAAAGATGCTGTCAATGCGGCTTTGCGTAAGGACCCGGCAAACCAGTTACTCTGGCACATGAATTCTCATCGGCTGTCGTTTGAGGAAATGCGGGATTCGATGTTGATGGCTTCCGGACGCCTCGATCGAACTTCAGGCGGCAAGCCCGTCAATTTGTTTACCGCACCTTATCCAGTGCGACGAACACTGTACGGGTTGATCGATCGTCAGTTTCTGCCAGGAACTCTGCGCATGTTCGATTTTGCAAATCCGGATCTGCATATTCCCCAGCGCAGCGACACTACTGTTCCACAACAGGCGCTTTACCTGATGAATCACCCGTCAACCATCGAGCACGCTCGAAGCCTGGCGTCGCGCGTCACTTCAATGCAGAAAGCTGCCGGAGGGGATACCGATCCAAACAATCAGGGGGCTTCAGAATCGGCAGCGAATGTCCGGCAATTATACCGACTGGCGTTACAGCGCGACCCTTCGCAGCAGCAGCTCACCGAAGCGGTGGAATTCCTGACGCAGTCACCGGCGGATTCTTCTGATGGACCACCGAAGACCGCAAAAGACTGGTCATACGGTTATGGCCGGTATGACGAAGTGACGCAACGAGCGGCAGATTTCAAGCCTCTTCCGCACTTCACAGGCACGGCGTGGCAGGGCGGGGCAGCCTGGCCGGATCCGAAACTGGGCTGGGTTCAGTTGACCGCGACAGGCGGACATCCGGGAAATGACCGTCAGCATGCCAGTATCCGTCGATGGACTGCACCGCGAGCCATGTCTATTCAGATTCAGTCCCAGGCGGTTCACGAAGCGGCCCCGGGCGACGGCATTCGAGTCTTCGTTGTCAGTTCACGGCATGGACTGCTGCAAACAGCCATCCTGCATCAGAAGACCGCAAATCTGAATTGTGAACCATTGAGTGTTGAAGCCGACGAAACGATCGACTTTATCTGCGATATTGGCGACGTCCTGAATAGTGATCAGCATTTCTGGCGTATTCAGCTCCACGAAGTCGGCGCATCGTCGGAAGCAATCGCGAAAAACCAGGGCGAACAGTGGAATTCTGAAACAGATTTCACGCATGACACGATACAAAGCCTGAGCCCCCTGGAGCAGCTGGCCCAGGTGCTGTTGTGCTCGAATGAGTTCCTGTTTGTGGATTAGCGTTTTGACACCGTGATGCAGCCGTTTGCGATGCTGTGGTGGCTAATGCAGCGGTGGCAAAATAAATCGCGGATGCGACGTTCTTGTCGACTCCACAACAGAACGACGGTTTTGAATTCGCTTGAGAAGAGACGGCTGACGAACTGTGGGACATCCAAGAAAGAAAAAACAAACCTCTTTCCGGCGTCGCGTCGCAGAATTCTGGGGCTGGTTCGCCAGTCAGGCAGATCATTTCGATCAGGCGATTGTAGAGAATCGCTGTGGCGATCTGTCATCAGAAATGACCAGAGTTTGTGACCGGCTCCTTCCAACCCTGAGCTGGGTATTCGGTCCGGGAAAAGACGGTGGTCACTCCTTCACGGTGTCCGGTGAGGGCCAGATTGTCCATCAGTTACTGGCCGAATACTGGCTTTGGCATGCCCCGGAGCTAAAGCGATGGACCTTCCACGGATCGCGGCAGCCGTCAGATACGACGGCGCTGCGAGGCATGCAGTTTGCTGTCGGTGACAAGCATCAGGTGACGATCGATGGGTTCATCCTGCGGACACAGGTTGATACTGAACGACAACGTCTTGATATCACTGCGTGGCATCCATCCTTTGAACACATCCCGGATCAACACCATTTGCAGCTGACGTTTCTGCTGCTCGACGAAACGATGGGAGAATTCGGGACACAAAACTGGGTTGGTGGGATCTGCGTCGAACCGATCGAGCCCGGTGAGCAATCTACGACACTACTGCAACTGCCATCGTTTGTGGACGGCGTCGCGAAGTACTACTCTTGGGAGAAGTATTCACCACTGGATGCGTATTCCGTCTACGAAATACCAGAAGGATTTGACGAGCATCGACCAGTTCGCCGATTCGGTTCAACCTGTATCCCGGGGGTCATCTATGATTTGATCGAGAATGACGGAACACTTCCGGAAGACCCTCTCGAAGGGACCGGTGCAGAATTTGTTTTTGTCGCACTTGATCTGGCCGTCTTTCCTTCGGGTAACGAAGTGAATTTTCGTGGCGAAATTGAGGACGCACTGGGCATAGCGCTCAGGAATTCGGCTGGTGGCAGAACTCTGGGCGGCGCTTTCGGTCCTGACGAAGCATTCATCGATGTGCTGTTGTTTGATGGTGACGACAGCCGCGAAACAATTCGCAGTGTTCTTGCCGCAAAGAACCTGCTCGAACAGTCACGACTGGTCAACTTTGCTTAGGTGACAACAAAGTCTTCAGGTGCAGAGTCACACATTCTGCAAGCTTGTCCACGTTGTACCCACCTTCAAGCACGCTCAACAGACGTCCGCTGCTGTGAACGGATGCGGCCTGCTGCACGAGACGCGTCAAAGTCTCGAAGTCTTCCGTTTCCAGACCAAGTGACCCCACGGGATCGGCGGCATGCGCATCAAAACCCGCGCTGACAATGATCAGGTCCGGCCGCGATTTTTCAACGGCTTTGTAAAGCATCTGCTCAAAGGACGAAAGATAGTCCTTTCGACTGATCCCAAACGACATGGGCAGATTAAAGGTTGTCCCGAGTCCTGCCCCGCGACCGGTTTCGGAATGGCGTCCTGTCCCGGGATAAAATGGGAAGCGGTGCGCTGAGAAAAACGTGACCTGTTCATCTTCGTAAAAGACATCCTGCGTACCATTGCCGTGATGCACATCCCAGTCGACAACCAACACTCGATTCAGCTGAAATTTCTGAATGGCCGTTCGTGCAGCAATTGCAGCATTACTCAACAGGCAGAAACCCATGGGGCCATCAGGGATGGCATGATGCCCAGGTGGACGAACCAGGCAGAGTGCCTGCTGGTGGTTCCGCTCCGAGCCACAAGTGAGCTTTTCAACGGCATCAATCAAACAACCCGCTGCGAGCCACGCCACATCAACGGATTGCGGGCACATCACAGTATCCGTTTCGATACGACCTCCTCCGCTGGACGCAAATTCGCGGAGCATCTCCAGATGCCGGGCAGAATGAACTCGCAACAAATCGTCGTCCAGTGCCGTCACCGCGGTCCTGAGCTCCACCTGATCCAGCAGTGGACCGGCAGTCAGCGCTGCATGAACAGCCTGCAGTCGCCCGGGACATTCCGGGTGCTGCCCGGTTTCATGAAGTAGAAAACGATCATCCAGATACAGCAGCGTCATGTAAATCGGTCGTCCATTTGGTGTCGGCGTTGGGTAAACGGGGCTGCCCCGAGTGAATCGTGGCGGTTTTGAGCCTCAATTTACGCACGCTGGACTGTTTGGAGAACGGCCCGAATGCACTCATTCTCATCTCGTGTATTTTTGGCATTTTTTTGTGCCAAAACATACAGCGGCTTCCGCAGCCTCCGGAACGCATTATGATACTGAGTCTCAGTTTCACAGCAGTAGCCGCCGTCGGCATGCCGTGACCGCCCCCACGAAACGAATTCTTCACCATCTCCATAAGGGTTCACGACGATGCTTTTCAAGACAACTTCCTGCCAGCCTGAGACGCACAGGAAGACCTGCCAGCAGAAAAACCGTGGCTTTACGCTCATCGAACTCCTTGTTGTCATCGCGATTATTGCGATTCTGATCGCCCTTCTGTTGCCTGCGGTCCAGCAGGCTCGCGAGGCGGCCAGGCGAACCCAATGCAAAAACAACATGAAGCAACTGGGGCTTGCCCTTCACAATTACTGCGATGTCTATTCTGTGTTTCCACCCGCAGGAACCTACACGAAGGGAACCACCAATCCGGCCGGGTGGTCCATTCAGGCGCGGTTGCTTCCTTTTGTGGAGGAGGCCAATTTGCAGAGTCTGATTGATTTCAGTCGAGGGTATTCCAGCCAACCGCAGGTAACGAAAACCCGAGTTTCCGTACTGCTTTGCCCCAGCGAAGTTCGTGACGAGGCCTACCCCGACGGGGCACTGCAGCACTGGCCACTGAATTACGCGGCAAATTATGGAGAGTGGCTGGTGTGGGATCCGGCAAGCAATCGAACCGGAGTTGGGGCTTTCGGGCCCAACAGCCGGACTTCGTTTCGAGACTTCACCGATGGAACCAGCAACACGCTTGCGATGTCAGAAGTGAAAGCGTTTCAGCACTACCTTCGGGATTCCGGACCGATTTCGCCCCGCCCGGCGCCGACATCAACAAGCGAAATCCAGTCACTGGGAGGGGTGCTCAAAACTTCCGGACACGCGGAATGGGTAGATGCAAGGAGCAATCAGACAGGCTTCACAACCACATTCACGCCAAACTCGGTTGTCCCCTACAACGACGGATCGACGGAAGTGGATGTCGATTGGGTCAACGTACGAGAAGGGCAAAGCGCGAGTGCACCGACCTATGCCGTGATGACATCCCGCAGCCACCATACGGGGATTGTCCAGAGCCTGCTGGTCGACGGTTCGGTTCGAAATATCTCAAGCAATGTGGCTCTCACCATCTGGCGAGCTCTGGGCACGCGAAACGGGGGAGAGATCGTCGGTGAACTTTGATGCTTTGGGCCGCGTGACCCCAACCAAATCCTCTGCCGGTTGCGGGTTTCGCTGCCATCTGATCGAGCTACGGTGATACAATGACGACCATTGGATCACTTGTTCACCGCGTCAGCAATGACCGGACTATCGTTGGTCGTTGAGAATCCTGTCGCGCCCCGTGCTTTCATTCGTCGAAAAAAAAGATCCCTCGCTGGATGTCGTTGTGACCGGTATCGGGCTCGTAACGCCGCTGGGACTTAATTGTCATCAGACGTGGCAGCGACTTCTTCGAGGAGAAACCGCTGCCCGACACCTCAGCATCCGGGACATCGACCACTACAAGCAACTGCTCAATGTCGGCGGCCTCAACCTGGCGGGTTGCCCGCTGAATCACGAAGCTATTCGTAGTCGCCTGCTGTCTGGACGACATTCGGATCATCCTGCAGACACGGGAGTCGATGCGGGAATAGTAAGCGCCTGGCTGGACGAGCCTGTTGTGGCGATGACTCTGGTTGCGTGTCGTGAGGCAATCGAGCAGTCCGGACTGGAACTCCCCTTTCAGGATCCGTTCCGGACGGCATCATTTCTCGGCGCAAGCAAGGGCGGATTGCGATCGACAGAACGGCTTGTTCATCGCGCTGTCACGTCACCCCATGCACCCAATAAAGCCGTAACGTCGCTACTGCAGACAACCCTTCCCGCTGAGAATCAGGCGGCGACCAATGCGGATCCGGGATCGCCGCTGATGGATTGCATTGCCACCGCATCCGCAGTCGTCGATACTTCGGCAGATTCCAATATGCTGTGGCAGCATGCCTTTCCGACAGACGCGGCCTGTCGTGCCGTATCCGCAATGACAGGAATACGTGGGGCTTCCAGCTGTCCGGTTGCAGCCTGTGCAACGGGGTTGGTGAGCCTCCTGCAGGCGTCGTCGGCCATTCATCATGGACAGTTCGACATTTGTCTGGCTGGCAGTGCCGATGCAGCGTTGCGATCTTCGGTGATGTCCTCGTTTCATCGCCTTCGAGTGACCTCTCGACACAAGAATCCGGAAACAGCATGTCGCCCGTTCGATGTCACACGTGATGGATTTGTTATTGGCGAAGGTGCCGCTGTGTTTGTGCTGGAATCGCGCGCCCATGCAGAAGCACGCGGCGCGAATGTATTGGCGCGAGTCACTGCCGGCGGCTGGTTGAGCGATCCATCCGGTATGACGCAAATTGATACGTCAGGCGATATCGTTGCAGAGCTTCTTGTACGCACGCTTGATCTCAGCAACCACATCCCTTCCGGCCACAGCACGGGGCAGCCGGGCTCTCAGATTGACCATATCAATCTTCATGGCACGGGGACCGAATCAAACGACCTCGCTGAAGCACGGGGAATTCATAAAGCATGGCGGCAAATCAACCCTGCGACCCGGGGCAAACTGCCAATGTGCTCGGCGACGAAGGGAGCGACCGGCCATCTTCTTGGCGGCGCCGGAAGTGTGGAATCGGCTTTAACGCTACTGTCACTTCGGGATGGCGTTTGCCCACCCACTCGAAATCTGACGACTGTTGATCCCAGCTGTAATTTGCCTTTACTTAAAACGGCAACCCATTTTTCGCATTCATCGCGAGCCTTAAAATTATCACTGGGCTTCGGCGGTCATGTGGCTTGTGCGGTTTTTGATCGCGAATCAAAGCCCTGAAATCTGCTGTTAAGGATGGCAGGACAGGGAATGGTCGACAATAATAGACGGGGCCATCTGGAGCCTCAGATGTCCCTCCTTCCGCGGGTTTTGGCCCCGATCCGAATTCAGGC
This sequence comes from Planctomycetaceae bacterium, assembly GCA_041398825.1. Taxonomy (NCBI): domain Bacteria; kingdom Pseudomonadati; phylum Planctomycetota; class Planctomycetia; order Planctomycetales; family Planctomycetaceae; species Planctomycetaceae bacterium. The sequence continues at coordinate 93,487 of JAWKTX010000015.1, forward strand.
AGCCCTCTGAAGTCCTGATTCTCGTGATCGACTGCCAGGCCCGTTGACCTGCCTGACAACTTTCGAATTCTATCCCACTGGATTCGCAAGCGTTCTCTGAAATCCCACCCATCCACTTTCCTCGCAAGATCCAAGTCGAATCATCCGGCAAGGAGTAGAACCATGAATCGGTCGCGTCATGATCGGCGTTTCGCTCGCTGGCTGTCCTGCGTCAGGAACTGTGCTGTCATCGCAACAAGCATTGCCATTGCTGTTCTGGCGCATGTGGGCACGACGTTCATTCAGGGCAGCGAAGCATCTGTTGTCAGTGCGATCGCGGTCTTCCCGCAGACGATCTCTCTGAGTGGCCATTTTGATCAGGCACAGATTCTGGTCGCGTCGGGCCATTCTTTCGAAAGTAAGGCGGCAGTCGATCTCACACAGCAGGCCGAGTTTCATTCGCATGATTCGGCAGTCGTTTCGGTATCCAACTCGGGGCGACTGACTGCCGTTTCCAACGGCCGGACCACAATCACCGTGAAGGCCGCCGGACTGGAAGAACAAGTGGATGTGACTGTCAGTGGTATTGGCGAAGTTCCCGCAGTGACTTTTGATAACCACGTCCGCCCGATTCTGAGTCGTTTGGGATGCAACGCCGGGGCCTGTCACGCGAGCCAGTTTGGCAAAGGTGGTTTTGTTTTATCCGTCGTCGGTTTTGATCCGGATCTGGACTACAAGTCCATCGTTCGAGACCGGCTGCAGCGCCGAACAAATCTGGTTCAACCCGAGGAAAGTCTGTTTCTGAAAAAGCCACTGATGCAGGTGCCGCACGGTGGCGGCCAGCGTCTTGTCGCGAATTCCATCTATCACCAGACCCTCGTTGCGTGGCTGGCAACTGGTGCTGCCGGCCCCGTCAAGGACGCTCCCGTAGTCCGGCGAGTGACAGCCTATCCGCGTGAGCGAATTACCGAACCACAGGCGACTCAGCAACTGAAAGTGATCGCGGAGTACAGTGATGGTTCAGAACGAGATGTGACACATGTCGCGAAGTTTGATTCCACGGACGATTCTGTGCTGTCTGTCACTTCTGATGGACTGGTGACTGTGGTCGGACGTGGTCAGGCACCGATCATGGTGCGATTTGAGGGGCAGGCCAACATTGCCATGTTTGTGTCCCCGTATGCATCTCCCCCGGAACTCAAAGACTGGATCAGTCAGAATTTCGTGGACGAACTTGCTGCCGCCAAGTTCCGTGAACTCGGTCTGTCTCCATCCGGCATTTGTGACGACGCGACATTCATTCGTCGGGCCTTTCTTGATGCCGTCGGCACATTGCCGACACCTCAACAGACTGACGCATTCCTTGCCGACACCAATCCAGAAAAGCGAGCCAGGCTTGTCGACTCACTGCTGAGCCTGACGGGTGACCCGGAGCTTGATCGATACAACGATCTGTATGCAGCCGTCTGGACTCTGAAGTGGTCCGATCTGCTGCGAAACACCAGCAGTGGCCAGGCAGCCGATGAACAACGCATGTGGGCTATGCACAACTGGATCAAAGAGTCGTTTCGAACCAACAAACCTTTTGATCAGTTTGTGCGTGAATTGATAACGGCAAAGGGGTCGATTTACTCCAGCGGCCCGGCCAGTTACTTCAAGATCAACAGTAACTCTGCGGACCTGGCCGAAGCCACTGCGCAATTATTTCTGGGAGCGCGGCTTCAGTGTGCCAAGTGTCATCACCATCCCTTCGAAAAATACAGTCAGGCCGACTATTACTCTTTCGCAGCCTTCTTTTCCCGCGTTGGAAACAAGAGCAGCCAGGAGTTTGGGCTGTTTGGTCGCGAAACGGTTGTCATGGTGAAGTCATCAGGAGATGTGCGGCACCCGCGCACCGGCCAGATTATGAATCCCAGACCGCTCGACGGTGATGAAACAGACCACGAACTGGATCGTCGAATTCCGCTGGCCGAATGGCTGACATCCACGGAGAATCGCGACTTTGCTCGTTCTGTTGTCAATCGTTATATGTCTTACCTGCTGGGGCGAGGCCTGGTCGAACCGGTGGACGATATGAGAGCTACGAATCCCCCAACCAATCCCGCGTTGATGGAAGCTCTGACAGATCACCTGATCGAACATCAATTCGATTTGAAGCAGCTTGTTCGCGTCATCATGCAGTCGCGACTCTACCAACTGGAGTCTCAGCCAACCGAAGCCAACGTTTCGGATAACAAGTTCTACACCCACTTCAGGGTCAAACGACTTTCGGCCGAGCCTCTGCTTGATGCAGTTGACTATGTCACAGCGTCGACAACAAAGTTCAAAGGACTGCCACCTGGTACGCGGGCAATTGAATTGCCCGATGCAGAGTATCCCGATTATTTCCTGAATACATTTGGCAAGCCTCGTCGCGCAAGTGTGTGTGAATGCGAACGCATGCCTGATGAGAACCTTGGGCAGGCATTGCACACTTTAAATGGTGACATTGTCGCAGGCAAAATCAGCAGCAAGACCGGGCGAGTTGCACAACTACTGGCGACTGAAATGACAGATGAGCAGATCATTGCAGAACTGTATCGCGTGACTTTGTGCCGCAGGCCCACAGAACACGAAGTGGCAACAGCCCTGAAGTTCCTACCGGAAAGCGGTTCACGACAGGAGTTTTTTGAAGACTTGTTGTGGAGTCTTATCAACAGCAAACAGTTCCTGTTCATTCGATAACCGACAGGGTTTAACTGTCCACTGAAAAACCGGGACAGGCACGCAGGACGACTGGAAACCGTGTTTTTTTTGAGGTCTCCTGCTCGAGCCAGTCCCATTTTTTAACAGGCTGTTAAGTTTGTCGGTCCACAGGGTATTCCGGTCCGGAATGAAGACTTCGTGGTAGAACAAGCAAACTGGTCGCTCAACGGAAGCACCAGAAAAGCGATTTTGGAATCGAGGGTGTTGAGATGCTCATTCAGTTTCACCGAATTGCCGCCGTCATTCTGGTTTTGCTGTTCATGCCGTCGGGAACAGCTCAGACTTCTTACCCGATGCTGATGAGTCTGTCGCCCGTCGCAGTTCAGGTGGGACAGTCTTCGGAACATGAACTTGAATCGCGATACAGCATGTTTGGTGCCTATCAGGTGCTGACGACGGGTGAAGGCGTCACCGGGGAAATCATCACCCCGATGGAACCGGGAAAGGACGGCAAGGAACCTTCACTGACGAAAATAAAAATTCGCTTCACCGCGACTTCCGAGGCGATGCCTGGCGTTCGTGACTTCCGGATTGTTGGTCCCACAGGTGCGAGCACACTCGGTCAGATCGTTGTGGTGCGAGATCCCGTTGTTGTGGAGACAGCGAAGAACGATACGATCGAACAGGCTCAGGAAATCGCCATTCCGGCCACTGTTTGCGGAGCGATCGAGAAATCGGAGGATGTTGACTTCTTTCGATTTGCACTTCAGGAGCCCAGGTCGCTGACATTTGTTTGTCATGCTATGCGATTGCAGGACAAAATTCACGATCTGCAAACGCACGCCGACCCCATCATTTCGATCCGAAACGCGAAGACAGGCAGCACCCTGGCCGCAGCTGATAATAACTTTGCAGCTGATCCGTTTCTTTCGGTGCAATTGCCTGCCGGGGAGTTCGTCCTGGAAGTGCGCGACGTCCGATATCAGGGCAATCGTTACTGGAATTATGCCATCGAAATCAGCAGTCGGCCGTTTGTCTCCAACGTAATGCCAATGCTTGTCGCCAAAGGCACAGAATCGAAATTACAACTTGTTGGTTCCAATCTTCCTGAGAACGCGATCGTGTCATGGGTTGCTCCGGAATCGTGTGCACCGGAAGCAATTGATGTTGCATTGCCGATCCATGAACAAGTCACCAATCCGGTCCCGGTTGTCGTGACGGACCTGCCTTTGGTCGTGGAAACAGACGAAGCGAACGGAACCGTCTCAGATGCTCAGGCCATGTCATTTCCTGGCGCGGCAGCCGGATGTATTGAACAGGAAGCAGACAGCGATTGCTTTGTCTTCGAAGCAAAGAAAGGTGATCGTGTCACGGTCGAAGTCATTGCACGCCGACACTGGTCTGGTCTGGATTCCGTTGTACGCATTCTGAATGCCGACGGAAAATCACTCACCGAAAACGATGATGGCAGATTGCTTGGCAGGCTGACGGTTCAGGATTCGATCATCGAAAACTGGGCTGTCCCGGCCGATGGCAAATACACCGTGGAAGTACGCGATGTTCATCTGCGCGGCGGCGCGGAATTTGTCTACGGATTAAAAGTATTGCGAGCCGAACCGGATTTTGAACTTGTCATGGACAGCGATAAGAGCTGGCTGACTCCCGGAACCAATGCTGCTCTGTTTGTGCGAGCCGTTCGAAAGAATGGTTTCACAGGCCCCATCGAACTGCACGTGGATGGACTTCCCGATGGAGTCACGGCTGCCTGCGGCATCATTCAGGAAGGGAAGGGGGTCGACGGCTGCATTATTCTTACCGCGGATCCAGCTGCTGTTCCATTGGCGGCAAATATCCGCGTTCGAGGCACCGGCCAGCGCGTGATCGAGGGACAGGAACCTGTAGAACTGGACGTCAATGCTCATTCCATGCAGGAAATCTACATGCCAGGTGGAGGCAGAAACCACTGGCCGGTCACGATGCATACGGTCGCGGTTGGTCGGCCAGCTGATCTGCTGGATGTCAAACTGAATACGTACGACATTCATCTGAAGCCCGGCGAATCCACAACAGTTGACGTCGAGATCGTCCGCAGTGAGGGCTTTGACAAGAACGTAACTCTCGACATGCTCTATCAACATCTTTCCAGCAAATTTGCAAACACACTGCCCGAAGGTGTGACGATTGATGCGAAAAACAGTCAGACACTGCTGACAGGGAAAAATACCAAAGGTGCGATAACATTGGTGGCCGCAGGGAACGCCCCGGCCATTTCCCGGCATCAATGCTGCATCATGGCCAATGTATCGATCAATTTCGTAATGAAAGCGACCTACAGCAGCAAGCCGGTGTTAATCAGTGTCTCTGAATAAACAGCCAGCTGCGGCTGAAATGACAAAAGCGGTCGAGCTGGCAAACGTTGGAACCACTTGCGTCGAAAGGGCATCCATAGAGATACGGGCAGGTGAAATGGAAAAGATTGCCGACGACGTCCGAGTGAATGCGTGTGTTCCGTGGATCGATGCTGGTGATTGACTTGACCCCGGTGAACTGACTGCCACAATCAAGGGAGACTTTTGTCACTGGTCATTCACGGACAGGAATGGGTGCCCCATTTGTTCGATTGATTGCCAGAACCCGGATGAGGAGTACTTTTCCATGTCAGATACACGATCCTTCCAGAACGTTCAGCGCAAGATCCGCACGATCGTGCCCGCAGTGGTGCTTTGTTTGCTTTCATCCGAAGTGCTGGCTCAGAACACTGGCAGTGCGGCAAAAAAAACGCCCGGCGAAGACATGGTCCTGCGTGCCGGCGATGGCTTCCCGATTCATATTACCTACTTCGCGGGAAATGGCGGCAAGGAATCTCCGGTGGCCGTTTTGTTGCCGTCCACGGAAGGTCCGGATGCAGCCAATGCCCGAAACCGACGCGCATGGCAGGACACGGCACTTGCACTGCAGAAAGACGGTTACGCGGTTGTGACGGTCGATCTGCGAAAGCACGGCGACAGCATCCCGGACGTGGAAGACAAATCGGCAATCAAACTCCTGCCGACGGATCATACGGCGATGGCAGCACTGGATTTAGAAGCTGTCAAATCGTTTCTTATGGAACAGCATCAGGCGGAACAGCTGAACGTGCGAAAAATGGGCATCGTGGCAGCGGGTTCCAGTTGCATCGTCGCGTCTGCTTTCGCTGTCGAAGACTGGGCGAAGAAACCGTATAAAGATGCACCGCTCCTGGCCCAGCAGACTCCCCGCGGACAGGATGTGCGGGCAATTGTGATGCTCAGCCCGAAAGGTAACGTGAAGGGGCTCAACAGTGCTCGCGCGATGAAAGCCCTCGGGGCACTGCCCGTTGCCGCCTACATTCTGGCATCGACTCAGGATAAGGCAGAAATCCGCGATGCGGACAAATTGTTCAAATCCCTCGAACTGAAGGGTGAGGAATTCGATGAAGTCCGCAAGATCACTCGAGCCCCCATCGCTCAGTCGGCGGAACAATTCATTGAAGGTAAAGAAGCAGAAACAACGATTCGGCTGATCAAAGAGTTCTTCAAGAAGAACTTGAAGGAACTGGAAGAGCCGTGGCGCAGCCGCAAGAGTCGTCTGTTCTGAGACAGGCGAGCATCGCTGGTTGATGCACCAGGAAACGAACCAGACTTCGGCGGTCCTGGCCAGGCAGCGTCGCTGCGGCCATTCCGGAGGAATCCCCGTGTCGAGCAATGCAGTGTCGAACAATGCAGTATCGAGCAATTTGCAGGCAGATTCGGCAACGGACGTCACTGCCGACAGCGACGAAAACCCGGTCCCACATTTTGTTCCCGAATCCAGTGACACATCAACGATCTCCTCGGACAAGAATCCAGACGCGCCAGCGGCCGCAGATCTTCGATTTCTGCGAATCATATTGACTGTGTTTGCTGCGGTGTTTGGCTGTCAGTGGCTTATGGCGACACGCGACCAACCAACGGTTCTGGACGTCGAACGGGGAGCGAAGTTCGAAGATGCGTTTCGCGTGAATGTGAATACGGCATCATGGATCGAATGGATGCAACTGGAACAAATCGGGATTACGCTTGCGCATCGCATCGTTGCGGACCGGGAACTGAACGGGCCATTTACTTCGGTTGACGACCTGAGGCGAGTTTCCGGAATCGGTGAACGAACCCTCGAACAAATCCGTCCGTGGCTTACAATCAGCCATGAACACGAAGAAACCTATCCAGAATTTGCCAGATAAACAGTCGGGCCAGCCAGCATCCGAATCGGCCGGGCCAGCATCCGATTCGGCCGGGCCAGTGTCTTCCGGATCACGCCCGCGGGACGTGGAAGACACCGATGTCCTCTTCCGGTCAAGCCACACGCGTTTCAATCGTTATCGACAAAAAGTCCGCGAGAGAAAACTTCCGGGAGGAAGTATCCATTCCACCGGACATGCGCGCACAGCGAAAGAGCGTGTGCGAACGGCAACACAGCTGGTGTTTGAATTCTTTGCACTGCTCAAACCGTGGCGATGGCAGATTGCAGGTATTCTCCTTTCTGTCACCCTGTCGACTTTGATTGGATTGATTCCGCCCGCTGGCACAAAGTTCATTATTGACTACGGTCTGAATGGAGAGGCCGTTCCTGACTGGCTTTTGCGTCAAATGCCCGCCTTGTCCCAGCCCAGGCATTTGTTATTGGTCACAGTGATTGCGGTTTCGATTGTGTCGATGCTCAAGATCATCATCCACATCTGGGGGCGATGGTACGCGACTCGCATTTCCAAGCGAATCCAGCTGGATGTGCGTCGACACGTTTTTGAGCATGCCGTTCGATTGCCGTTGCATCGCATTCAGGAGCTGCGGTCCGGAGGTGTTGCATCCATTCTTCGCGAAGACGGCGGAAGTGTCGGTGAACTTGTCTTCGGAATGATGTTTAATCCATGGCGAGCCATCATTCAGCTGCTGGGAAGCCTTGTGATTCTCGCGTGGGTCGACTGGACGCTTTTGCTGGGCGCCGTGATCCTGCTGCCAACGGTTGTCATCACCCATCGCGCCTGGATCAATAATATTCGCCCTCAGTTTCGAGCCATTCGAAAGCAGCGAGAACAAATTGATGCGGGTGCCGCTGAGTCATTTGCCGGCATGCGAATCGTTCGTGCATTCAGTCGGCAAAAACGCGAAGCCGGGCGATTTACCACTGAGAACAATCTGATGGCCAGACAGGAGCTGTACGCATGGTGGTGGATGCGCGCGGTGGAAATGGTCTGGGAGGCGCTGATTCCGATTGCCAGCGCGGGACTGTTGTTTTACGGTGGCTGGCGGGTCCTGGACGGGCGAATGACCGTCGGCGATCTGATGATGTTTCTGGTTTATCTGCTGATGCTTCTGGAGCCACTGGCTGCACTCGCTCAAAGTGCGACACAGTTTCAGAACAGTCTCAGCGGGCTCGATCGAGTTCTTGACATGCTGGCTGAGCCAAAAGAGATGGAATCAACTGAGCAGTCGATTCGTGCGATCCGCGAACAGGTGAGCGGGGAAATCACGTTCGAAGACGTTTCGTTTGTTTATCCGGGCACAGATCACGCGGCTCTGAGCGATGTGAATCTGCAAGTAGCCGCCGGGCAGACTGTTGCGCTCGTTGGCCCCAGTGGAGCCGGAAAAACAACGTTCAGCAATCTGGTCGCTCGATTCTATGACCCGACCCAAGGTCGTATTCTACTGGATGGCCGTGATCTTCGGGATTACGACGTCGAATCGTTTCGATCGCTGTTGGGTGTCGTGGAGCAGGACGTCTTTCTGTTCGATGGGACAATTGGGCAGAATATTTCCTATGCGAGAAAGGATGCGACCGAGCAGCAGATCCGCGAGGCTGCAGAAGCAGCCAACGCCTGGGAATTCATTGAACGATTACCCGACGGGCTGAGTACGGTGATTGGTGAACGGGGAGTGAAGTTGAGTGGCGGGCAGCGACAACGTCTTGCGATTGCTCGAGCCATTCTGGCAAATCCGCGTTTACTAATTCTGGACGAGGCGACCAGCAATCTGGATACGGACAGTGAACAGCTGATTCAGAACAGTTTAAGTCAGCTGATGACAGGACGTACAAGTTTCGTGATTGCTCATCGTCTAAGCACAATCGCTCGGGCCGATTTGATCGTTGTGATCGAGAACGGTCACGTCAGCCAGACTGGCACACATGCTGAGCTCATGGAGAAAGGCGGCAAGTATCGATCCATGGTCGAGCAGCAAGTCCAAATGACACTCGGCAACATGGCGCAGAGTTAGTGCTCTGATCCGTCGAAACCTGAACAAACAATCCAATTGACTCGGTTTACACTTTGTTAAATAGCCGCATATTGACGCACACCAGGGTTTCTGGCAGACTGGCAGCGCTCGTTGGCCTGCAAAGCAATCACCGGACGATCTTCGTACCCGATCGAACAGAGGCGGAAGAGACCAAGATGAAATCCACCATCCTTGCGATCGTTGTGTGTTCGGCGATCAGCACGAATGCTTTCGGGCAGTCGACTGACAACGAACTTTTTCGCACCTGGACCGATGTCTTCGGCAATCGCATCAAGGCCGAGTTCGCAGGTGTTCAGGGTGATCAGGTACTGCTGAAGATCAACGGTCAGCCCGCTCGCCCGTTCCCAAAGACTGGTTTTGTCGCGACGGATCGACGATGGATCAAAGCTCATGAAAAGGACGTGATCCCTCAGGATGAACCGCCCGCAACCGGGCAGCCAGGTATGGGCTCCCCGGGAAGCGGATTTCCGGGTACCGGTTTTCCCGGCTCTGGATCTTCCGGCTCGAGCGGAATGCCTTCCATGCCGAATGGTCCCGGTATGCCAGGCTTCCCGGGCTCCAGCGGTGGATCGTCAAGTTCCGGGAATATACCTCCCGGGTTTCCGGGGGCATCAGGTAATAGCGGTCATGATTCGGGAGGTGGTTATTCGTCCGGTGGGTCTGGTGGCTATTCGTCCGGCGAACACGACGCGGGATCGAGCGGCGGCTACGGAATGGGATCAACCGGGCCCGGCAACATGAATCCGGGTCTTATGAATCCAGGTAACATGAATCCGGGGTATCAACCTCCCGGATCCTCGTTCTCCGGAGGTGTCGATCCCATGCCCGGCGAGTTCGGCTCTGACGGAGGATTTGGAAGCCACGATCCTTCGGCAAGCTCAGGGTTTCCATCGGGCAATTCAGGAGGCTTCGCTCCACCGTCGTTTGAGCCTCCTGCTCCCCCACAGATGCCCGACATTCCTCAATTCGAATGGGTCTTTCAATGCGACAACTGTGGTGCAGAGTTTGATTCCTCCAGCGGTCTCAAACAGGGCGACGCATGTCCGAACTGTTCGGGGTCGCACACCTCGGGGACGTCAGTCCGTTCGACCGGGCGTATGATCAGGGGAGTCATTGGGCTGTTCGCGCTGATCGCCTCCGGAATTGGCTGGGCCATTCGAAAAGCAACGACCTGACGAGCCTCTGAACAGGTCCGGATTGGTACGCCAGAAGCGAACCTTGTTTCCGGCTGGGTGACGCTGCATGCACGACGAATTCTGGCAGTTGCTGCAAAATCAGCCCGGGGTTGGTGTCCTGATTATCGATATCGATGGGTCTGTCGTGTTCTGCAATGAGCAGTCGCGGCAGATTTATTACGGTGGTCAGTTCGATCCCGTCGGTAAAACCATTGAAGAGATAGAAGGCCCTGAGTTTGCTTCGGAGCGGATGCCGTTGATTCGCGAGGTGATCCGGACTGGTGTTCCCATCCAGATCCGGCATATTCGGGGTGGCCGTAATACCGAGTCCATGATTTGGCCCATGCGTGAAGTCGAAGGGCAGAAACGCCGAATCATCGCGATCACTCGTCAGGGAATTGATGACGTCGAGCCGGGAGTCGCTTACCGTGTCATCGAATCCAGGCTGGTTGACCTTGGGCCACTTGATGTACTGACGCGGCGTGAACTGGAAGTGATGGCACTGATTGGGCATGGTATCCCCTTCAAAACCATTGCCAGCATGCTGGGAGTTACGCTGCGGACGATAGAACGGTACCGGACCGACATCGCCCGCAAACTGCACGTTGCAACTCTTGCCGAAATTGCTTGTCTTGTTCAGGCGGCAGGCCTGGAAAGCACCGACGCCTCGCTAACCCGGATTCGTCGCTGGCAGGGCAACACAGACTGACGTTTGATGTTTCCGGGGCACACCCGTCGGAAACCCGTCGTACGCTTTTGTGTCAGGCTGACTACTATTGCGCGCCAGGCATCAGTAGTCGTTGTCCCCGGCCAGGCGAGCTCCAATGGCCGCTGCTGATCTATCTGTGCAATTCATCAAGATTAAGATTTCAGCGAGGTGATTCGATGTCCGTAATAGAAAGGGAAACGGAAAAGAAGAACCCCATCCGTCGTTGTCAGAAGCGAGATGCAGGTGCCATTGGAATGCAGATCATGCAGCAGTGGCGTCAAACGGTGATTGTTCTTGATGCACATGGCCGCATTGCACGAATGTGCAGCCCATCTGAAATCGCTGGTCAGTGGATACGTGCGTTGTGTCCGGGAGCAGCGATTATCTCAATACTGCCAGTCGAAGAACAAACGCGTTTCGCGACGTTCTTCAATTGCTGCCGCAATTCATCGGATCCGCAGGACTGCACAATTGGGATTCCTGACGCAACGCTTCCCTGCAATAGACAGTTTCTTCAGTTGAGCCTGGCAAAGGTCAATGACGAAGTTTGGATGTTGGTGCGGGATATCACTGCCGAACAGAAACTGCACTCCGAAATCTGCCATGCCCGGAATGCTCGGGAACAACTGAAAACACTGACGGAACGCGAGACAAGCGTCGTGCAGATGCTGGTCAACGGGGCATCCAATAAGATGATGGCACGCGAACTGAAGATCAGCATCAAGACCATTGAAAAACACCGTGGCAGTGCCATGAAGAAACTACGGGCTCGATGCATAACGGACGCTGTCAGAATCTGGCTGACAGCGAACGCACCTGCCATTCAAACATAAACGGGTGAACTGAATTTCTGCAGTCCACCCATTAGCTATCCGTTGAAGAAAGCTATCCGCTGAAAAACCGGGACAGGCACGCTGAACGACTGGAAACCGTCCTGTTTTAAGGTCTCCTGATCGAGCCAGTCCCGTTTTCAACAGGCCGCCAGCAGTTGTGCCCTGCCCGCGGGACCGCTTAAGGATCCGTCAGATTCGGAGACCAAAGTCCATCTCGCAGCGGCGGAGTTTCTCCGGATTCGGGGAAGGTTGACCGAGTGGCTTCGCGAACTCTTTCAGAAAGCTCTTTCACCGTACCTGCCATTTCGGGGCGACTGGCCAGGTTTGTCAGTTCTCGCGGGTCCGCATCGTGATCGTACAACTCTCGCCCCTGAGCACCTTCGCCCCATTCCGTGTATCGCCATCGTCTGGTTCGAAGGCTGTACCCAAAGAATGGCGGATTAGACTTATTGCCGGGCTGTCCCCCGCGCCGAACCTGCGTGATCGCCCATCCGCGGCCGGCTTCGGTTGAGTCCTTCAGCATAGGAACAAGACTCTGCCCCTGAATATTTTCGGGCGTCGGGACCTGACAGAGTTCTGCCAGTGTCGGAAATACGTCGATATGGGAGACGGGAGCTTCAACAACACCTCCAGGTGTACCCACACCAGGAGCGACAATCAGCATGGGTACTCGTGAGCTTTCTTCAAACAAACTCATCTTCTGCCAAAGACCATGCTCTCCCATGTGATAGCCATGATCACTGGTAAAGACAATTACCGTATTGTCGGCCAGGCCGTTGCGTTCCAGTGCACCCACGACTCTCCCAACCTGAGCATCCATGAAACTGATACTCGCATAGTAGGCCTGTACGCACTTGCGTCGCAGATCATCGGTCAGCTTGTCCTGCTCCTTTTTGTAGCTCGCAAGTCCCGCAGGTGGGATATCGGCCTGGTCTTCTTCCACACCGGTAACGACAGGCATTTCGTTCTCCGGGTAGTACCCGAAATACGGAACTTCGGGTGCCACATAGGGTGTGTGGGGTCTGAAGAAACCAACGGCAAGAAAGAAAGGGCGCGTCTGATCCTTTCCACAACGATCCAGAACCCATTCCGCGTCCTTCGCCATGATGGCGTCTGTATGAAATTCGTCGCTTTTGGGCGACGCATACCAACTAAGAGTTCCGCCCCACCGACCTTCCGTCAAAGTAAAGATCTTTGGATGTTCCTCAAGTCGGTCCACACCTGCCGGATTAATCTCCATTTCCCAGCTGCCGGGATCATCGTGCCCATTCGTGCCAACGGACAGCGGTACGTTGTAGTGATACAACTTGCCGATTCGCGTGGCAAAATACCCAGCCAATCGAAACGCCTGGGGCATGCTTTGCTGGGACGGGATCGTCTGTCGAAAGATCTGAGCATTGTTCAGGATACCCGTCGAGTTGGGATACAGCCCGGTCAGCAGCGAATTTCGACTGGGACCACATAAAGGATAGGAACAATACGCGCGCTGAAAAAGAACTCCTCGGGCCGCGAGACGGTCAATATTCGGGGTTCTGGCTCGAGGATCGCCATAGCATCCCAGGAAGTTGTTGAGGTCATCAGAGATCAAAAACAACACATTGGGGCGATTGAAAGTCCGAGCGTTCTGCGTTTCTGCAGCAGAACAGACAGAGATGAACGACAAGGCCATACTCCAGAGCAGAGCAGGCAGGACCAACCTACCGATGTTGGCTTTCATGAAATTGTGCCTCCGGGATTCTCAAGGTTCAGCAGGTCTTTGCCCGCCTCTGATAGTTCCAGACGGGATCAACATGCGCAACAATTCGGCATGATCTTTCGAATGGTGTAGCAGCTTCAAATCGTCCAGGCAATTCGCCGGGGCATTGCACACCCTGATCCTGGAACCCTATTCAACAACAAACATGGCGAGGAATTCAAATGAAACCAGTTGTCTGCTGCCTGGCTGTCCTGGGAGCGATATTAACCGGAACTGTGAGCAATGCGTTCGAAGAGTCCCCACAGCGCTTTGAATTCACTGCCAGAGCGAGTGAAATTGACACACGCACTCAGTCCCATCAGGAAATCAACTTTCTGTTAGAGAAAGATGGCAAGCCGCAGGACCTTCAGCACGCTGTTGTTGATACCAGAGTTCCTTCGCAGGGAAAACTCGTGATTTGGATGATGGGGCATAGTAAACCTCTGTTCGATCGTGTGTCCGGCTACGGACTGCATGCCATTCGAGTTCATTATGCTAATGGCTGGTTTGGCCAGTTTGGCCGGGAACCGGCCCCGGCGGATGAATTTTTCCTGGGCAAGATTCGCCTCGAAGCCGCCACGGGAGAAGACTTCAGCGAAGTGGTCAGCATTCCCAAACCAGATGGCATGATGGAACGAGCTTTCCAGTTTGTCCGCTGGCTGGATGACAAGAACCCGGAAGGAAAATGGGGGCAGTTCCTTAACGATACCGGGGATGGTTTGCGATGGGATCGAGTGATCATGGCAGGAAGCTCGCACGGTTCCACAACATCCGCGCGTTTCGCCAAGCACCAGAAAGTAGACCGAGTCGTAATGTTCTGCGGACCTCGAGACCAATATGAAAGCTGGCAGGGGCTTCCTTCAGCGACCCCAAAGAATCGATTCTTTGCGTTTACGCATGTTCTGGATACCGGGTGGAGCGGTGATCATTATTGCCGCAGCTGGCAACTCCTGGGACTCAACGAATTTGGCCCGATTGTCAACGTCGACAAGACGTCGCCACCTTTCATGAATTCACGCAGCCTGATAACAGATGCGGACGTCAGCGGTGATACTCGCCGCGCACACAGTTCCGTTGTCCCGGGTGGTGCGGCCGTGAAGAATACAGCCGGCGAATTCGTCCACGAAGCGGTCTGGCACTACCTGTTCAACCATCCTGTGGATCAAACCGGCGATCCGACGGCTGCAGATCCTGATTGCCGGATGAACCTCCGAAAATAAAGTCTGCACTGGCGAATCGCCAGGCTCCGTCACACTCTTGCCCAAATAGCGAATCCCGACATATCACAGCCACCGATACCTGACAGAAATCAGACAGACCTGATGCAGCGCAAAGAAAAACACGGCACACAGTTTTCCTTGACGGGGATTGCTGTGTGCCGTGCTTTCCGAAACAGGAGATCACAGGTGTTTCGGGGGTTTGAGCGGTGTTCAGTTCAGAGTAGGGTTCCGGGGGCACTCTGATCAACTGAACGATGATGTCACGAACAGCCTGTTGAAAAACGGGACTGGCTCGAACGGGAGACCTGAAAACACGATGGTTTCCAGTCGTCCTGCGTGCCTGTCCCCGTTTTTTAAGGGACAGCTCAGGTAACTAACGGACTTTGTTCGACAGAACTATGTTGTCGATCGCGGAGACATCAGATCCAGGATTTCCATTCAGAAAATCGCAGATCTCATAGCTCTCGATCAAGCTTTCGGAGAGAAGTCGTCAACGGGGCCCATTCAACGGGCCCCCGTGACGTCACTGAACATCCAGTTCATCTTCTTCCTGCAAGCGACCAACGGAAGCGTCTGTGCTTTTCCGAACGGTAGCTCGAATCCGGGTCAAGGCCGAAGCCCTTGTTCTGAACATCCTGTTCATCTTCATTCCTGCAAGCGACCAACGGAAGCGTCAAAGCTTATCCGAGCGGTAGCTCGAATCCGGTTCAAGGGCGAAGCCCTTGTTCTGAACATCCTGTTCATCTTCATTCCTGCAAGCGACCAACGGAAGCGTCAGTGCTTATCCGAGCGATAGCTCGAATCCGGGTTAAGGGCGGAGCCCTTGTTAGTAGGTGTGGCTGTATGTTTTTTCGCCGCGAGCCCCACTGTTGCACGTCAGATCCATCTGGCTGTCGCATTCGTCGCTGAAGTCAAGGAACGTGCTCCCAACCACTTCACCTTTACGACCACTCGCAAGAGTGAAGTAATACGTCTGATTGATTCCGCCGATCGCCGAACCAACGTCTTCCAGTTCTTCATTCACTCCATAAGACAATTCGGTCAGGCCAACGATCATCCCAAGCACAAGGATCGTGCCAACCAGGACCAGTTCGGCAGAGACGACAAAGCCGTGTTCGTCGTGCGATAGTTTGTTCAACAAGTTCATCTTCGGACTCCGGTTTCTAAAATACTCTGGTGTGAAAATCAGTACGATTGAACTTCACGCTGACCAACTGAGTTGCAGTTGATGTCGCATGCGTTGTCACATTCGTCTTCGAAGTCAAGGAATGTGCTGCCAACAGCTTCACCTTTGCGACCGCTCGCAAGCGTGTAGTAGTAAGTCTGGTTGATACCGCCGATCGCCGAACCAACGTCTTCAAGTTCCTGGTTCACATTGAAACTCAGTTCTGTCAGGCCAACGATCATCCCAAGGACAAGGATCGTTCCAACCAAAACCAGTTCAGCAGAGACCACGAAACCGTTGTTGTCGTTCTTCAAAGCATTCAGCAAGTTCATGTCGAGTTCTCCTGTATCGGTCTGGACTCTTCAGTCCGGCGACGACCTGATTGTTTCGGGATCAGGAAGTCAGATGGTGGCCACCGTCACGGTGACGGTTGGCTCATGCCTCATCTGTAAAGCAGACGGAATGCCAAAGTGCCAATCGCTTTACAAAATGTAAACCCACGCCTCACCTTGCGAGACGCAAGCACATACCCACAATGCACTTGCGAAGATTCCAGAAAACTCAACACCCTGAACACCAGCTGTTCAGCCCGTTCAAAGCCATGATGCCCCGACGCAACACCACTTCCGGAAGAACTCCCGCACAAAGCAGTTAAACTCAGGTGCAAAAACACGTTAGGGAAAAAGCAACACCCGGCAGCATCTGATGCGAAAAGGCGACAGGATTCTGTCGCGTCCCGTGCAGATAGCGCGCACGGCCATTTCCGGCTGCGGCAGGCAATTCCCGGCCGTGAACAGGAGTGAGAGACGGGGCGATTGAGAGAAGCTGCCAGAATCAACGGAATCAGGCTGGCAAACTTTGCAGCGAGTTTACGCCAGAATGGCTTCAATCACATGCCCGTGAACATCTGTGAGACGACGATCAAGACCATTATGGGTAAAGGTCAATCGTTCGTGATCAAGCCCCAGCAGATGGAGGATGGTCGCATTGAGATCATGGATCGAGAGCACGTCCTGCACGGCTTTGAAGCCCAGTTCGTCAGTTGCACCATGGCTGATACCAGACTTGATTCCGGCTCCTGTCAGTACAGCGGTAAAGCCATTGGGGTTGTGATCTCTTCCCTTCGCACCTTTTTGAAACATGGGCATTCGGCCAAATTCGGTACACCAAACGACCAAAGTGTCGTCGAGTAGCCCTCGTTGACGCAGATCCCGAATGAGGGCAGCCGTTGGCTGATCCATGATCCGTCCATGCTCATCATATTGTTCGCGCAGAGCGGAGTGTCCATCCCAGTTGAGTTTTCCACCGCTCGCATAGGCTCCGTTAAACAGTTGCACAAAACGCACGCCCTTTTCAATCAGCCGTCGAGCCAGAATGCAATTCCGTGCATAGTCGGCCTTCAGGCGATCTTCCGTGTCGTCCGCACCATACATATTCAGAATGTGGGCCGGCTCGGTTGAAAGATCGCTGATTTCAGGGACAGAAAGCTGCATTCTTGCGGCCAGCTCATAGCTGGCGATTCTGGCAGCAAGCTCACTGTCACCGGGGTTCTGCATCAGGTGTTCGCTGTTGATTTTCCGCAGGAGATCCCGCGCAGCGATGTCTGCGTCGCGAGAAACAGTTGGCGGAGGTGTCAGGTTTTGAATCGGATCACTGGCGTTGAATGCGGTGCCCTGGAAAACAGCCGGAAGAAATCCGGGGCCCCAATTGTTGATACTGGCCTGCGGGATTCCTCGAGGATCCGGGATAGCGACAAACGCTGGCAGGTCCTGATTTTCGGTTCCCAGGGCGTATGTCACCCAGGCTCCGATACTTGGAAAGCCATCCTGAACAAAGCCAGTCGAAAGGAAATTTTCCGCCGGGCCATGTGTGTTCGACTTACTTGTTAGTGAATGAACGAAAGCGAAATCGTCAACGAGTTCGGCGAGGTGCGGAATCATGTCCGAAACCATTTTGCCGCATTCCCCGTGGGGCCGAAATCCATACTGGGGCCGAGCCAGGTTTCCGGCAGGTCCCTGAAATGTAACAGACGGTCCTCCAGGCAATGGCTGATCATCATGCTTGATGAGTTCAGGTTTATAATCCCAGGTCTCAAGCTGACTACACGCTCCGGCACAGAAAACGACAAGCACATTCTTCGCGCGAGGTTGAAAATGCCCGTGCCGGGGTGCGTGTGGATGTCGAGGATCAATATTGGGTTCGATTCGCTGTGGTCGATCTTCGGAATTGCTGGCAAGAAGTTGCTGTGAGGAAAGCAGTTGCGTTAATGCGATCCCACTGAGAGACGAAACCGATTGGCCAAAGAAATTCCGCCGATCCAGCAGCTGACGGCCAGCGTTCGTGATACGTTCTGAAGACGATTTCATGCGGCAACTCGAATTGGAGGCAAAGGTCAATCAGGTAAAACGAAGGCTATGGCAGGAAGAGAAATTCGTTGCTGTTGAGCAGGACACGACAAAGCGTCTTCAATCCATGCTCCTGAACGACTGGACTGATCCGTTGAAACTCGGATTCCCCGGGGAGCCTGGAAAGCGTCAACAAGTACGCGCGGTCAATCTGTTGCCGTGTGTCAGAACCAACTTCACCTTCAATTCGTTCGGCCAGTTTCGTCGATCGATCGTAGACGAACGGGCTGTTAAACAGATTCAAAGCCTGAATCGCCGTTGTAGACAAACTCCGTCGTGGCATTGCCTGGCCGGCGTCCGGACAGTCGAAGGACCCGAAGACCGGCACCTTTTCCATGCGGATCTTGTGAGCGTAAATCATACGCCGCATATGATCGGGCGTGAACTTCTCAACCGGAGGGAAGCCGTTTAGTCCGCCACGGGTCTTAAAGAAATTGAATCCCGGGCCTCCGGTTTGAAGGTTTAACTCGCCGGTAATCTGCAGCATTCCGTCGCGGATCGCTTCGGCTTCAATCCTTCGAGAAGTAAATCTCCAAAGCAATCGATTTCCCCGATCAATGGCTGCCGCTTCAGGTTCAATATGACTGGATTGCTGCCATGCTGTGGACATCAGCAAAAGGCGATGCATGTGCTTGACGGACCATCCACTGCGGATGAATTCGCTGGCGAGCCAGTCCAGCAGTTCCGGGTGTGTGGGGCGTTCTCCATTGAGACCAAAATCACTGGGGGTTCCAACGATCCCCTGACCAAAGTGATATTGCCAAATCCGATTGACCATGACCCGCGCGGTCAGGACATTTCTTCCTGACCCAATCCAGTTCGCCAGCGCGAATCGTCGCTGCTGGTCGGCAGTAAACTCCTCAACCTGCGGTTTAGCAAGCGAATGCGAAGAATGCGTTTGCCGGTCGATCAACACATCGATACCCGTCGCTTTGGCATCCGGATGACTGACAAAGACCGCGGGAATCGCTGGCGTTGTCTCTTCGAGCCTTTGTTCAGCATCACCTCGACGCAACAAAAATGTCTTTTCGGGCTCATGGAACACTCCGGCGTAAACCATGCGAGGTGTTTCCAAACTGGACTTCTGCTCACTGAGCTGACGCAGTTCTTCCGAAAGTGCATTGAGATCGGTGACTGAGCCATCGGCCGTCGCTGTTGCATCTGAGGAGGTAAGCCATTTTGAACGCAGCATCGCCTGCACCAGGTCAAATGGAGCATCCATTACCGCGCGATCACTG
The DNA here is from genome assembly GCA_041398825.1 of Planctomycetaceae bacterium. NCBI lineage: Bacteria > Pseudomonadati > Planctomycetota > Planctomycetia > Planctomycetales > Planctomycetaceae > Planctomycetaceae bacterium. Next base: position 112,921 of record JAWKTX010000015.1, read on the forward strand.
TTTGTCGCGACGGTGTTCCATTCCTGGCCGTCCAGAGAAACATCAATCGAATAACGAACTGGCAATCGATCTCGAAACTTGCCTGTACGATCGCGGCCCCAGGAGACGCGATCGATCAGGTAAGGTCGCGGGAATTCCAGCTGGACCCACCCTCGACCTCGTTCATTGGAAATCCAGCTGTGTTCGTTCCCATACAAGCCATCGTTGATGTGCCTGAGTTGATGGCGGCCGGTTTCGGAAAGATTGCCACTTGAGGTCGGCTCTGTCCCCAAAGCGGCGAGTGCAATATTCTGGCCGGGTAAGTCAGGAGAATCGGTCGACGCAAACACTTCCAGTTCGTCGAGGCATGGTTCGTACTGATCGTTATTGTGTGTGTTCTGAATCGAGAACCGAACGAACCTGGCTTCAACGGGAGCGAATCGCTCCGAGTTAGCTGCAAAGTTCAAGGGCGGCCGCAGAATCGGCTGCGCCGTTTGCAATGAACCAGCCATGTCAGGGGAAACTTCCTGCAGGACAATAACATCCGCGGTTATTCCGCTACCGGTTTGTCCGGACCGAAGAATCAAACGCGAGCGAGGCTGCAATTCCAGACGTCCCACGGGATAGAGTCCGCTCCACAGCGGCTTCTTTTCTGAATCTCCCTCGCTAATGCCTGCCAGATAATACTGGTCGATCCTTGCGACCTCGCGCTGATCGTCGAGCGTCTGCAGGTCGCCATCCAGATCCAGAATATAGCGAGCATCACGAGTGTGCACACCGCTCCCGTGAGCCCCCCAGCTTATCCACAGATCAAAAACACCGGCAGCCCCCGGATTGTAAGTCATGATGTCGGCGCCCGGCTGACCGTCTTTTCCGGGTTGATTGTTCCACCATGTGTACTGGCCGCCACTGATATTGCCGACAAGCTCCTTTGACCCACCATCGTCTCGGTATCCCCGCTGGACACCACCGGGATTTGTCCCCGGGCCATTGGCTGGTTGAAGGATGGTTGTGAACTGAGGGTCCTGTTCATCAATGACCAGCGTACGAACATTCAGCGCGAAGGGTTCATATTGAAGAAGACGATCCTGCAGTTCTTTGATCTTCACCGCAAGATCATTTGCCTGTTGTCGTCGATGCTCAGTTTCAGCATCTCGAATCGGTCGATCCCCGTAGTCGACGCCGGCAAAGAACGCCTGCATCGAGTAATAGTCCTTAGCGCTGATGGGATCGAATTTATGATCGTGGCATCTGGCGCATCCGATCGTCAATCCAAGAAAGGTTCCGCCTGTTCCCACGATCATTTCATCCAGCGCATCCTGCCTGGCAGCGCGTTTCGACTCTTCATCTGCTCCGATTTGCCCCGGCAAAAGCACGGCGCTGGCAACAAGAAACCCGGTGGCCGCATCAGCGCCGTACACATCACCAGCGATTTGTTCGCGCACAAACTGATCGTACGGCAGATCTGCGTTGAATGACTGAATAACATAGTCCCGATAGGGCCACGCATTTTCTCTGGGAGTATTCACCTCAAAACCGTGCGTGTCTGCGTAGCGGACAATATCGAGCCAGTGTTGAGCCCAGCGTTCACCATAGCGAGGGCTTGCAAGCAAACGTTCGATCAGTCTCGGCCATGCGTCCACAGAGCGATCATTGCAGAACTCTTCGACCTGCTCCGGCGCAGGAAGCAGGCCCGTCAGCACGATTGACGCTCGCCGAATCAGTGTCCGGCGATCCGCCCTGGGAGAATATTCAAGCCGTGCCTCATTCAGACGAGACACGAGAAACCTGTCCACGGCAGTGAATCGGGGATCGTCCGACGCCGGGGGTTCACCGGGCACGATGGGCTGAAATGCCCAATGGCTGAGCCGTTTGTCGATGGCAGCTTCTCGGTCGTACTCAGTTTCCGGCCAGTTCGCGCCAGTATCGATCCAGCTCTTCAGAAGATTGATCTGTTTCGGCGAAAGTCGCTCTCCATCCGGCGGCATCTGCATGTCGGAGTCGCTGGTGGTAATTCTTCGAATTAATTCACTCTGATCACTCTTTCCGGGCAGAATGACTGCCCCGCTGCTTCCTCCCCTGAATGCGGAATGGCGAGCATCCAGCCGCAGGCCGCTTTGCTGATCGTCCGGCCCATGGCAGTCCGCACAATATTGAATGAGGAGCGGACGAATTTGTTCTTCGAACTGCACAACGGGGACGTCCTGTGCCACAGCAGGCATCAGTCGAACGACCATAGCCACCCAAAACGCAACCGCCCATCCACCGAATCGGAAGGACGACGCCGATGGGGTCACTCCACATGCCCGACCTGCACGTCTGCTGATGAGCGTTGAAGACAATCGCCGGAAGGGCAACGGGTGGATTTGAACCGGCTTGCAATTGACAGGCGGCATCAAACAGCTTTCGTTTCAGAAGTTGAGCAGCAGACCGGAAAATCACGACTGGTCAGAAGTCCTGCAAATTCTGCTTCGACCCGTTTGACGATTGACTCCTCTCCTGACATCAACACCACAAGCCGAGCAACGCCACTTGTAACGGAATCAGTGAGATTTCCCAAGGCTCCGGGAAACACCAGTAGGTCTGCGGCATCTCCAGGCAAGTCCTGCCGTGAGTTCAGTGTCGTGTTGCGCATCAGCAGGTCCTTGTCGCCGAGCGATTCGCCGGTGGGATCTCTGCCAATTCACCAGTCTTCGGAGCAGGATCAAATACGTTTAACTCAGGATTTCGTGCACAACGCGGGAAGGCAGGACACCGGTCAGTCGCTGGTCGAGGCCCTGATACTTGAACGTCATTCTTTCGTGTTCGTAGCCGAGTTGATGCAGAACAGTGGCATGAAAATCACGGATGTGTACCGGGTCTCGAACGATATTGTAGGAGAAGTCATCTGTCTCACCGTAGATCGTACCGCCCTTGAATCCACCGCCTGCCATCCACATCGTAAAGCATCGCGGATGATGATCGCGCCCATAATTGGTTTTCGACAAACCACCCTGGGAATAGATCGTTCGACCGAATTCGCCGCCCCAGATAATCAGTGTCTCATCGAACATGCCTCGGTTCTTCAGATCATTGATAAGTCCGTATGTTGCCTGATCCAGGTCCCGACATTGATCGGGCAGTCGTCCGGCGGCATTCGCGTGGGTATCCCAGTTGTTGTGATAAATCTGGACGAAGCGAACACCGCGTTCCACCATTCGACGCGCGAGCAGCATCGTGTTGGCCAGAGTGCCCGGCTGCTTTGCGGCGTCCCCGTAGAGTTCGAACGTCGATTGTGATTCGCTCGCGATATCGGTGAGTTCCGGCACACTGCTCTGCATGCGAAAGGCCAGTTCATATTGCTGAATGCGAGTATGAATTTCCGGATCTCCTATCGCCCGATAATTCAGCTCATTCAGTTTCGAGATACCGTCGAGCGTCGTTCGCCGAACATTCGACGAAACACCATCCGGATTATTGATAAACAGGATTGGATCCCCAGCTGTTCGCAGTGCCGTGGCAGCATGTTCTCCCGGCAGGTAACCTGATGACCACAAGCGAGCGCTAATCGCCTGAACCTGTTCGGTGTTGGTTGGACGGGCGACCATAACGACGAAAGCGGGAAGGTTCTCATTCAGTGATCCAAGTCCGTACGACATCCATGATCCGAGACAAGGTCGCCCCGTGACCTGGTTCCCTGTCTGCAGGAGACTAACGGCTGGTTCATGATTAATAGCTTCCGTGTACATGCTCCGAACAAAGGCCATGTCGTCAACGACTTTCTTTGTCCAGGGAAGTAACTCTGTCACCCACATGCCGCACTGTCCCGCCTGTTCAAACTTGAACATACTGGGAGCAATCGGAAACCGAGCCTGACCGCTGGTCATAGTTGTGAGTCGTTGACCGTTACGGACAGACTCGGGCAGATCCTTGTCGTACCAGTCATTCATCTGAGGCTTATAGTCGTAAAGGTCCAGCTGCGATGGGCCGCCCACCATATGCAGGTAGATGACATTCCTGACCTTTTGCGGCAACGTGGTTGGAATGGCACCGGCATGCCCGGGATTCGAAGACGGGATTTCTGCACCTCCGGCGACAGGGCATCTCATGGCATCCGGCCCCATCAGCGATGCCAGCGCAGCCGTGCCAAGCAGATGTGATCCCCTGGAAAACAGGTATCGCCGGGTGATATTTCTTTGCAGTTCATTCAACATGGCAGCTCCTCCGAATCGAAATTCCGGATCGACGACAGTTCATGATCCATCATTGCGACAGATTGCCTCGACGACGTGGTAAATGGAAAACGTCCAGCGATTCCCTGCTATTTGGTGACAACTTCGTCCAGGTTCATCACTTCGTTACAAATCATCGTCCATGTGGCGAGTTCAATCACATCCAGCGATGGATCAGCAACACTCTCCCCCACCTTCACCAACGCTGCGGCTTCTTCCGAATGTTCCTGATACCAGTTCGAGAGTTGCTTGAGTGAACCGCGTAACACAGCTTTTTCCCGGGTATGAAACTCACGACAAAGCACTCGCATAGCCAATTGATCCCAGCGTTTTTCGACATCATTTTCGGCTGTCACAATCAATTGCTGAGCAAGATGGCGGGCCGCTTCAATCATTTGTTCATCGTTTAGTGTGGCAAGGGCCTGCAGCGGTGTGTTGGTTCGTTCGCGACGTACAACGCAGAATTCCCGACTGGGAGCGTTGAAGATGTCCATCGAAGCCGGAGGTGCCATGCGTTTCACAAAGGTGTACATGCTGCGGCGATACAGCGATTCTCCCGAATCACGCTGATAGCTGCGAGTATTGCTGACATTCATCGCAATCGCCTCCCAGACCCCAGCCGGCTGGTAAGGTTTGACACTGGGCCCGCCGATCCTGTCGACCAGCAATCCACTTGCAGCAAGAGCGTAGTCGCGAATCATCTCAGCATCCATACGAAAACGCGGGCCGCGTGACAGCAGACGGTTCGACGGATCGTTGTCCAGCTTTTGAGCAGAGACAACAGCCGACTGGCGATAGGTCGCAGACAAGACGATCAGTTTGACAAGTTTCTTGATGTCCCATCCCGAATCGCGAAACTCAATGGAAAGCCAGTCGAGCAATTCAGGATGAGACGGGAGTTCGCCAGAGACACCAAAGTCACCTGCTGTCCGAACGATCCCGGTACCAAAGATCTCCTGCCAATAGCGATTGACGGTGACGCGAGCGGTCAGCGGATGGTCCGGACGCATCAGCCATTTCGCAAAACCCAGTCGATTCTTCGCCGCATCCTCCGGATAGCCAAGGATTGCGGTTGGTGTGGCAGGAAACACTTGTTCGCGCCGCTGATCATACTCGCCCCGGTGCAGGACGTAGGCGGTGGCTGGTTCATCGCGTTCGTTCATGACATGTGCAATTGTGCCCCGTGCTCGGATGTCAGCCTCTTCCTTCTTCAGAGCCGCGTGCTCCGATGTTAACTGCCGGAAAGGCTGATCGAACCGATTCAGCCAGAACGAGTAGAGCTGGTCCAGTTCATCCACGCTTCGCTGATCGGTCGGTTTGGCAAGAGTGGCTTCATATCGACTGCGCTGGGCAATCGCATCTGCTTCGTCAGGCGACAGAACGCGGCGATAAATTCGGAGGTCCTGAACATCCCCGGTGAATGCTTCATTCCCGCTCCGCTGACCAATTCGAAACGGCACTTCGGTTCGGATCGTGGAATCGTCCAGCTTATCGTTTTCGATATTGGCTGCCTGCGACTTGCCGTTGATGTAGATCTTCAGACCAGACGCCTTGCGACTTCCGTCGTAGCTGATCGCAACATGTACCCATTCATTCGCCGGAAGCTGCTCTTTGCTGACAACCTTCAAACCCTTATCGGGCCATGAATGAATAATGTGCATACCAATACGCCGTTGCTGCACCCACACATCCCAACCCCGATAGGCGTTGCTGCTGTCCATTCGGGCACACACGGGGCCACTGCCATCGCTCGCCGGTATGTTCAGCCAAACGGAGGCAGAAAACGGCTCGGTTGATTCAAAATCGCCGAAGTGCGGCAGTTCACACGCAACGCCCTGCACCGACAACGCCTTTCCGCCTGGCGCGTCCTTCCAGGTTGCGGAGTCGTTCAGATCAACGGTTTGAGCCAATTCATCGACCTTCATCTCCACTTGTCGACCATCCCCTTCGTTGAGCAATGCCTGCATGACAAGTTGCTCAGCAGAAATCTGCGGACCGAGTGAGGCCGCACTTGCCTCCATTTGCCATGCATCGAACTCCGGACGGGCCAGCCTGCGTCGTTCTTTCACCTGACTGCCCGCACTGGCTATCAGTGCTGGCAATTCTTCGAACCGGGCCCGGTCTTCATTTCTTGGCACAACAATAACCGGGGGAGTATCTTTAACGTTGCCGTCGCGAACTTTCTGTGTGCTGTTGTTGAAGAAGGCCGACATCTGGTAAAATTCAGCCTGACTGATCGGATCGAACTTGTGACTATGGCAGACGCAGCAGTTCATAGTCATCGCCATCCAGACCTGTGCAACCGTTTCGGTTCGATCGCGCGTGTACAGCACGGCATACTCTTCGTCGATGATGCCACCTTCGTTGGTTGTCATGTTGCAACGATTGAAGCCGCTGGCAATTTTTTGATCCAGGGTCGCATCGGGAAGCAGATCACCAGCAAGATTCTCCATTGTGAACTGGTCGAATGGCATATTCTGGTTGAATGCCCGGATGACCCAGTCGCGGTACGACCACATCTCACGGAAGTTGTCAAAGTGAATTCCGTGGGTATCGGCGTAACGAGCGTAATCAAGCCAGTAACGTCCGCGATGCTCACCCCACTTTGGCGAGGCCAGCAACTGATCAACCAGATTTTCATAGGCTCCTTCAGAACGATCTTCCACAAATGCCTGAATGACTTCAGGTCGCGGGGGTAATCCGGTCAGATCCAGACTCACGCGACGTGCCAGTGTGTAGCGATCGGCCTCATCGTTCGGAGTCAGGCCATTCTCAACCAGTTTCTTCAGAATGAAATGGTCGATCGCATTCTTCGGCCAGTCCATCAATTCGTCTGCACCAGTGACGGTTGGTACCTCGGGACGTTGTGGAGGAATCAGGGACCAGTGTTTCTGATATTCGGCCCCGCTCCTGATCCAGTCGACCAGCACTTGTTTGTGTTCAGCAGACAGTTCTTTTTTCATCTCCGGCGGCGGCATCATCTCATCATGGTCGTCGCTGAGAATCCGACGAATCATTTCGCTGTCGTCTGGGTTCCCGGGAATGATGGCTCCCGAATCTCGCGCAGCGTCAGACTGGTCCAGTCGCAGATCCCCTTTCCGTGACGCGCTATCCGGACCATGGCAGGAAAAGCAGGCGTCCGAAAGAATTGGCCGGATGTCGCGATTGTATTCAATGAGCCTGTCGCCGGATGCTTCCAACTTCGGGAGGAAGAGAAGGCATGAAAAGGCAGCAACGAACAAACGGATCAGACTTGTCGCGGGTTTGCCATCATCGTTGAACAATGTTTGTTGAGCGACCATCATGAAAACCTCGTATGAGTTTCAGAATGACATCGGGGACCCCGACACTGAGAGATGCAGCGTTCTGCATCGGTCAGACGGATTCGAAGTCAGGTCTCAAAATGATTTTTGAGTTCAGGGAAAGTGATTGGCGGGTGAAGCCTCAACAAATGCGGGCGTTTGGCGGGGCTTCAATTGGGGCGGGCTATTCTCGAAACACTCCTCAGACTGACATTCCAACGGCCACCTTGTCAACCGATTTTGCCCGGAAGGCTTTGTTTTGTCCTGCGCGACCGTCTTAAAGTGAGCTACGCACGATTCCAGATTGCGGAGCCGCACGCATTGTGCAGAATCGCACAAATTGCACACCGGACGCGCGATGTATGAAGGCCCCCATTTTGCTGAAGCCAGCGAAGCCGCGTAACGTTTGACTCTGTTTCTCGCTTCGCACGAAGAGTTTTCCCTCTTCAGCAATGGAGCCCAAACATGAATCACACAAATCAAATCCCGGCAACGTCTTCCACAAGCATGCAGACCCTTCGTCACGACAACACTGTCGTTCTTAAAGAAGAACCAACACAGAGAGGTGGCATTGCTTTGACGAAAACTCTGGCGGTCGGCTTCCTTTTCGCGTTGTCGTTGTGCATCGCCAATCCTGCCCTGCAAGCCAGGGAACCGCTTCCAGGCACGCGTGATGCCAGGATCCAAACAACCTATTCGTCGGTTTCATTCCTCGATGCCATGTATGACTTTCAAGTCTGGTCAGCAGACATCTCGGATTTGCCGGTTGATTTTATCATCTGGGCCAGGAGGGCAGATGGCCAGTGGACCGAGGTGCACCGATATGACTGGAGCGGCAGTGTCGACCATGGAAGCTGGACCGACTTCGGCATCTATCTTTTCAGCACTCACTGGAACGCAGTTCAATATGCAGAAACGCTGCTCCAGGATGAAGAAATCACAGCGTACTTGATCGAAGAACGTCAAAGGGAGCCGCACTGGATTCTTCTCGAGACCTTTGATACTCAAATGCAGGCTCAGGAATTTTGTGAAGACGCTGTGTCCATCGCGACGCGTTTTGGTCTCACGATTGAAACCAGAATTGTGCCGATCTCCACTCTGACGGCAGGACCTCTCACGCAGTTGAATCGGTGAGTGATTTCCTGAATTGAACAATGCGAATTTCACCATCGTACTGACACCGGCTGAGTTCATCCTCAATCCACGCTAAAACCGTACCAGCATCTCGACCACCTGTCCCGGCACCAATCAGAGGTATGGCCATCGAACGATACTTCCTGTCCGCTGCCAACAGAACAGCATTTCTTACACTGTCACGAATAGAACGTTCTGTTGATCGCCAGAACATGTTGATTCCGGCAACGTGGATGATTGCCCGAATTGGCAAACGACCGGCTGATGTCTCTACAGCATGGCCCAGTGGCAGCGGGCCGAGACGGGCAAGTTCGCGGAACGGTGCCAAACCAGCGGCACGTTTTATCGTTCCGGAGACACCCTGCGGAAGCAGCAGCCACCATGGAATGATGTTGCGATTCCATGCATTGACAATGACTTCCACGGGCTGATTGACAATGTTGCCCTCAACAACAGTTACCCGCATCCCGATTTTCCTCCCACAATGCCATTCCCAAAACTCTTTGTCAGGCAACGGGAGGATCTGACTGGAACGTGAATTTGTCCGTCAGATTTGCCGGCATCGTGAGGATTGACTGAAAAACACAGGAACAACGGGATACCGCAAAAACAGGAACGGCACTCCCACAGAGCCCGTGTCTCTGCAGGAGTGCCGTTGCCCGACCCGATATTCGGGAACCGACAGTGGCGGTTCCATTGATTCCAGTCCGATTTTTTGCCCGAGCTAAGTTTCGAAAATCATTCCGTTGGGGCGACAGTGAAGGCCTGGCCCAACAAAGTCGGGGGGAACGGCCATCAATTCAAGTTTGATTTCATTTGCCTCGCCGACCACACCATGTACGGAAAGTAATGAACGAATCGACTGTTCCGGAGTCCTCGAATCTTTGTTTGCGACTGAATACCACTCCATGCGATCAATTCGCACGAAAAGCGATTGCAGATGCTTCAGATCCATTCGAAAACCAGCATGATCGATATGCCCGTCAAGCGGCCCGCCAATCGTTTCTGTTGCTCCAAGATACATGCAAAGGATCCAGCCCCTTTCATCCACGCGGCAGTCGTAGCCAACGCGGCCAAAATCGGCAAGCGGTTCGAAAAGGCAAGCGGCTTTCCGGATGAATTGCTTCAACCAGTCAGGTCTGTAGTCCTGTTGCTCCCTGCGTAATCGATACTGCTCCATCTGTTCAAGCAGTTCTTCTATGGACATGGGCAAACCAGCAAGTGATTACTGTGATCTCTGTTGACACAATTAGCGGCATCAATGCAGGCCAATTGAAATCGTGATATTCCAGGGTCGCGTCCATGACATGGTTGAACTACATCAGCAAAATCGCTTATCAGGCTGCGAGAAACTCCCAGCAGAGTGGGTAAAGGACAGCAGTCTGATTCCACACACACGTTCTTGTTAAGCAGAATTCGCGTACGGAGATGTATCGGGCTGTGGCAAAAATGGGTTCACGGGATTTGCTGCATTGTTGTGCAGATGCGCCCAGCGGCGTCCTGTCCTTCCAGCCACGACGTTCAAACACCATTGAACCAGCGGTACGGATTGAGACGGCTTTGATTATTGCCACCATGCATTGCCACACAATGGACACCACGCTACGGATGCAATCCGCACAACCGTCCGCTATTGTCCCTGACTGATGTAACCTTTGACAATCATGCGGTCCTCAGCATGCCGTCTCCCACAAACTGCAGAGCCCTGCTATGTTTTTTCAAGCCCCGCGAATTTGTACTGGATACCGATGCTGGTCGCATGGAACCTGCCTGCTGCTTTTGCTCTCGCTGAGCCTGCAGTTACAGGCACTATGTCCGCTGCTGGCTGACGAATCTGCAAAAACAAGTCAAGCCAAAGCACGTGCCACAAATTTTGACCGATCCCGGCTTGTTGCCTGGTGTATCGTGCCGTTTGACGCCGCAAAGCGAAATCCGGCACAGCGAGCCAACATGGTTACAGAGATGGGAATTCGCCGCGTTGCCTACGACTGGCGAGCGGAACATGTCGATTCGTTTGAAGATGAGATTCTTCAGTACAAACAACATGGTATTGAGTACTTCGCTTTCTGGAGCTGGCATCCTGCAATGGAACCGCTCATCAGGAAGCACAATATCCACCCGCAGATCTGGATGATGTTTGGTGCCCCGGAACAAGGGACCCATGAAGAGAAGGTCAGGGCCGCTGCCCAGAGCCTTCTGCCACACGTTGAAAAGTGCAAAGAACTGAACCTCTCACTTGGGCTCTACAATCACGGCGGCTGGAGCGGTGAACCAGAAAACATGGTTGCCGTCTGTCAATACCTGAAGGAGCACTACGACGCAGAACACGTGGGCATCGTGTACAACCTTCATCATGGACACGAACACATTGAAGATTTTACGAGTCAGCTGGAACTGATGAAGCCCTTTCTGCTTTGTCTGAATCTGAATGGCATGAATGAAAAAGCAAATCCAAAAATCCTGCCAATCGGAGACGGTCGGCACGAAACAGAGATGATTCGGACGATTCAGTTGTCCGGTTATCAGGGGCCGATTGGAATCCTGGACCACCGCCCCGAAATGGACACACGGGAGGCATTAAAGCTCAATCTGGACGGCCTGAAAGCGACACTGAAGACGATCGGCGACAAAACAGCTGCTGCAACCTATGAAGAGTAACGGGCCGACCGATGCCAATCAGTACGATGACGATCATGGGCACCGGCACAAGTGTCGGCGTCCCCATGGCCGGATGTGAATGTGAAGTTTGTCTTTCAACGAACCCAAAGAATCATCGGTATCGATCCGGCGTGCTCGTCCGAGCTCCACGAGGAAATTTCCTAATCGACACGGGCCCGGAACTACGACTTCAGCTCGTCCGCGAAAAGATTCGATGGATCCACGCGGTCCTGTTCACACATGCCCACGCGGATCACATCCTTGGCCTGGATGATCTGCGAATTTTCGGATTTCGGCTCGAGCATCAGGCGGCCGATGCTGCAAAAGAGGAGGCAGAAAGAGCTGGTCTGCCGTTCGACGAGGAACAATTTCTCCGACAGAATCCGATTTCGATACCGCTCTACTGTGAAGAAGTTGTCGAATCGAGCCTTCGCGATGTGTTCTCTTACGCGTTTGCTGATCCATCAAAACAGTCTCACCGCTATGCAACCCCGCGACTGAGATTTGAAACAATTCACCATGGCAGCACGTTCGACATGCTTGGCCTGCCGGTCACACCAATTCGACTCAAACACGGCGAACTGCCAATCCTGGGGTTCCGAATCGGCAACGTCGCATTTTGCACAGACGTTTCTACGGTGCCTGCAGAAAGTCGCGACTTACTCAGGAACCTGGATGTTCTCATCATCGACGCACTGCGATATGAACCCCACCCCACCCATCTGAGCGTTGATGGTGCACTGAAAGTCATTCGCCAACTCGAACCTCGACAAGCTTACCTGACTCACATGTCGCATTCGCTGGACTATGACAAGTTATGCAGCGAACTGCCCAGTCATGTTCGCCCGGCTTTTGACGGCCTTGAAATTGAGATCTGCCGGTCATGAAACAAGAACCCGGATTTGTATCGGAACGCTACCGCAAACAGGCACTCTTCCGTGGGATCGGCCCGGATGGGCAGCAGAAGCTTGCGACCCGAAAGGTTGTGCTGATCGGCTGTGGCGCGCTTGGATGTGTGCTGGCCGACGCTATGGTACGTGCGGGCGTCGGGCATGTTCGAATCGTGGACCGTGACTTCGTTGAGCTCAGCAATCTTCAGCGACAGGTACTGTTCACAGAAGACGATGTCCGACAACATTTGCCCAAAACAATCGCAGCAGCCAGCCGTCTGCAGACAGTGAATTCTGAAATCCGGATTGAACCTGTCATTGCAGACGTTGATTTCACGAACATTCTGTCACTCGTCGACGGCGCAGACCTGATCCTTGATGGGACGGACAATTTTGAGATCCGCTATCTGATCAACGATGTCTCGTTACAGACCGGCATTCCATGGATCTTCACCGGTTGCACCGGCAGTGCAGGGCAGATGATGCCAGTATTCCCGGGAAAGTCCGCCTGCCTCCGATGCCTGATCCCCCTGCCTCCGCCACCCGGCACAACGGAAACCTGCGATACAGCCGGGGTACTTGGACCAGCTATCGGCGCGATTGCTTCGTTACAGGCGGCTGTTGCATTACGAATATTGTCCCGCCCCGGAACGAATCTGTCTCAACCTGACGGTGTCCCCCTGACGCTGACAATCGTCGATGTCTGGGACGGTACCTTTCGCCAGATGGACGTATCCACCCTTCGTGAACGTTCGGATTGCCCCGCATGCCATCAGGGCGAACGGCTCTGGCTGGATGGATCTCACAGATCCGGATCCACAGTGCTCTGCGGACGAAATGCGGTCCAAATCAGCCCGCCGGAAAAGTTGGCGATCCGCCTGGATGAACTGGCCGCGCGTCTAAACCATTTGGGCAAAGTGACCAGCAATTCGTTTCTGATTCGGCTGCAGATTGAAGCGCCCGCAGCACACGATCCAGGTGCTGGTCCCATTGAACTGACACTGTTCCCGGACGGCCGGGCCATCATCAAGGGAACGGAAGACCCCGCTGCGGCACGAACGATCTATTCGCGATACGTGGGGTCGTGATACCCCCCGGAGGGTCTCAGCTGGTGGCTGCGAAGAACGGACAGAAACGCAAACCCTGACCAGACGGGACCTATTCCTGATCACGAAGCCCGCGACTGTCGTCCTGAACCACAGCTCGAATATTCCCGCCGCAGCCCTCACCCGAACACTTACCACTCGCCGCAAACAGCGCGTCACCATCCGTTGCAACACCAAGCGAGCAGTCGAATTCGAATCGCCCCAGAAGTCGAAACTGACTGTCGGTGACCAGGAGTATCTTCGGGTCCCCATAACAACCAAAGAACCATTGGCCATTCCGACAGGTGGCAGTCTGAATTCCAAGATGTGTGTGACCACTCTGGATTACATGTTTACGAATAAAGTTGAATGCACCGTCATACTCGTAGACATAGTTTTCCTCAACGGCATCCGGAAGACCACCGACGACAAAGAAGTGATCTCGAAACCAGGCGATCCCTCCAGCACCATGAAACACCTGCTGGCATTCATGCCTGGAGATGAACCTGAGGTCGCTCGCATCGTAGACATAAACCCACGAATCAGCTTTGCCGTCAGGGTGATTGAACTGCCCCAGATTCACAGCGACGTATAAGCGACCTTCGTGCAGACAGACGTCCCCATGATGGTTATCAACCGGGACCTTGTGAAGCAGCTTTCCGTGGCGATCTGTCTTCACCAGCGTCGTCGTGAAGCTCCAGTAGACAGCGTTGGCATCCAGACAGAAGCCCTGAAGATGATGTTGATAACGGCCTTCGCAATTCACAACCTCAGAAGAAGCCGCAGCAACTATGGCCGTCGGGTAAGCCATCAGGAGGGCCATCAAAAGTCCGGTTCTCATTCGTTCCACCATTCTGGTCAGTTGAACTCTGGTCCGTTGAAGTTGAATCCTGTGCGAGCAAGGACGCCTTTTCAGAGACGCAGCGCAACTCGGCAGAGATGTCTCGCAGAATCCCTCCGCAAACTGTCTCTGAAATGGTGCCATTTGCAATCGAATCGTCAAAGACTGCGTTTCCGTCAAATTCCACAGAAAGCAGAGGCCACTTCCTTGCCTGACACCACAAGGAATCGTACTCTTCGCATCAGTTGTGGGTTTCAGACCCCAAACGATCTTTGAAAACCAGTTGAAAGTGGGTTCTCTGCCCGATACGCTGTCAGGCACAGGTCTTCCCTGTGACTATTCTGAGAATCTGTTTAGGTTGAACCAATGTTTCTGACCGGGGAGTACAAGCGGACGATCGACGATCGTTTTCGCGTGCAACTTCCGCCAGAACTTCTGGATGGAATCTCAACAGAAGACGGAAGCGTTATCGTCGCGAAAGAACGATCAGGCTGCCTGAGTCTCTGGAAACCGGATGACTGGCAACACCGACTCGACAGTGGCCTGAATCTGTTAAAGCAAAAGATTGATTCCGGGCGAATGGAACAGCGATGGGGTGACGTGCAGCGACTTGGACGGTTGCTTAGCACCCGTCATCAGTCCGCCAGACTTGCAAACCGATCCCGGCTGCTTATTCCTGATGGCTTCCGTTCTTTTCTGGGAGTGGATTCAGGGAAGGAAGTTGTTGTTGTCGGGGCGGTCATTTGCGTGGAAATCTGGAATCCTGAAATCTGGCTGGACGTCCTGAAACAGGAGATGCCGGATTTCGGGGATCTTTTCAAACAGTTGACGCAATAACCATTGAACCTGCTTTCACGTGTTCACTCAACACGCCGACATGAAACATCATTCAGTCGATTCATCGACTGTTGGACGCAGAACGGATCGAAGAAGAGAAAAGCCAGCTTACTCCACTCAACACGGTACCCTCCAAAACTGCTTACTCACTCAGGCAGTTTGACCGAAGAGCACATCCATGGATGGCCCTGCGGCAGGGATGCTGCTTTTCTCTCTTCGATCCGATTTTTATTCCCTCGGCAACAGCGTAGTGAACCTGAAACTGGCCAGCAAATTCCCCCCAGTGCTCCCCAATGCGCATTACTCGACTTGGAAATTCAGAGCGATGGTCGGACGTGGTGATTTTCAATCAGACGGCCCGATGGGTTGAAGTTGCATCAAACCAGCAGGCGCCGGTCAAGGATCAGATTTGTCAGATCCTGCAGCAGATTGACGAAACTCTGGACCAGATTGGAAGCACCAGAAAAGAGATTCTGGAAGTCACAGTTTTTCTGGCAGATCTGACTAATGTCCCAACACTGAATGAGCAGTGGGATGCATGGGTGCCGCCTTCGAACGCTCCGATTCGCGCTTGCGTTCAAGCTGGTTTACAGGGCAACTGCCGCATCGAAATGATCATCCATGCTGCCGCTGCATCAGAATGACGCAGGCAACACCAGAAATGCGGGTACATCCCCCTGCGCAGCAAACTGGTTTCATCAATTCATCCAGTCACTCAATTCGAAAAGGCCAGGAAGAATCTCTTCCTGGCCTTTCCGTTGAATCACGGGCAACTCATCTGTTGCTGATGGATGAAAGTGTCGCTGTCATCCCGATCTGAGCATCATCGCATTGTGAACACGGCAGGGTCGTCCACAATAAACGGTGTCGACCAGGTTCGACCGTCGTTGAAGTTGCAGATGTTGTAGAAGTGTGTGGCGAAGTACTCAGCCTGATAGCCGTATGGGAAACTGGAGTACACATGGTCGGCGGCGGTCAGGTTATCCACGCCGGGACTGGCGTAGTAGTGAACGCGACCATCGGATGTGACTGACATTCCCAGCGTCCACCAACCGGGAGTCAGCTTCGGACCGCGAACCTCCTGACCGAGATTATTTCCCCGGACCAGCAGGACCGCTTCGTCTTCCGAATATCGGGGGTCATGTTTGCTGTGGAACTCAATGAAGAACCCGGGCCAGTAATCTTCCTGCTTGCGAATCGTGCGTGAAATCAGAAACGTCTTCTTCTTTTCAGAGATGGTGGTTCGTAAATCAACGCGGTACCCGAAATGGGTGCCAGATCGACGTTCGAACTGATCGTAAGGAGGGATCCACAGCCGAGTTGTACAACTTGGATTGCGACCCGCACTAATGGCTCCAACCCGGGACGAACAGGACATGATTAAATCGTCCTGCTCCATCTGGCCTGACGGACGACCAGGTACCCCTGAATTGAGCGTCTGAATCTTCAATGCCCCCTTGCTTCCCGGGATCCCACCTGCAGGAGTTTCCACTCGGGAGATATAGTCAGGCATTCCACGCTTCGGGCTTTCGAACCAATGCCGGTTATTTGAAAAGCCAGTCGGAGACCGGACTTGTTCGTCCTGCTCTCGACTTGCCTTCTCTCCATTCGGGATCCACTTCCAGTTTTCATCTTCGAAGTCGTCACCGACATTCGTGATTCTCACACCGGTGCCAGGGACGACCTGTGCCTGCACGTCGGCAAAGAAGATTGGAAATGCCACGACAAAACACGCGGTCTTGATCAAAGTGAGTTGCGTCGACTTCATGTCAGCGCCAGCCTCTCAGGTGTTCGGTGATTCCGTTCGACGAAAGGATTTTGCCTCCCGGCTCGCAACAGCCGGTCTGCATCCATGAAGACATAGCTGTTTTATGCGAGCCGGGTTGGGCAAAAACACGTGAAGGCGCGTCCGTGAGTCCATCCACAGAATCAATCGCTTCCCTGCGAATGAGCAGTCTTCGCTGCGACACCGACACGAACCATTCCTTGTGTTTTATCGGCCCGCATCGCGCATTCGGAACAACGAATTGAACAACTCCCTCCAGACGGTCCCGAAGCCGGGCATTCGCAACTGGAAAAAACTTCCCCGACAATACAACCGAACCGCTGACCCCAAAACGCCCAGCATACCAAAACAAAGAAGCTCGCGATCCCTGAGATCGCGAGCTTCTGCTGAAACAGAAATCTCTGCAGGTTCGATCTAATGTTCAGCAGGCTTTGCCAGTGATTCAGAAATGGATTTCGCAACCTGGGTTGCCAGAACCTTTGAGCCCTCCGGCGAAAAATGCACATTCTTTGGCAGTTGAATTTCTTCAAGCTGTGGCAAAGCAAATGCATGCAGGTCATCGATCGCCACGCCATACTCCTGCATAACCTTTGCGGCAATTTCGTTGTAGAGCACTGATTCATCCGCCTTCCGTCCTGCGGATCCGGCAGGCACAGGAGTTGTCGTGCACCAGATCAGACGTGCTCCTGTCTTCTTCATACGGGCGACGAGAAGCCGAAGGTTCTTCTCGTAGTCTTCAGCAATGACCTGATGTCGTGCGCCTTCAACGTCAGGTTCGACGCGAGTTTTACCATCCGCGGAAAAGAAGACGATGTCATGAAGTCCGAAATTAAAATGAATGACATCCCACCTGCCATCTCCAAGCCATTGCTCAATCTGGTCGACACCGCGGGTTGTAGGCCCGCAATTCGTCAGAGGGCGAATCACATTCGCCTTGCCTTTCAACAGGTTACGAACGGCCACTGTGTAGCCCATCGAAATCGAATCACCTATCAACAGGACTCTTGGCAGTCCCTCCTGCTCTTCCACAGGAACCAATGACGGGTGTACCGTCCGCTTCTTTGCTGGTGCGCGGTCCTTCGGTGCATCCTGCTGCGGTACCTGAGCCGTGTCCGACGCAACCCGCTGCTCTGCACAATGGCCAGATGGAAGACAAAAAGTCATCTGAACGGCGCAAACAACCGCAGCCGCCAGAACCCTGAGCTTAAACTTTGTCATCATAGTGATGGCTCTTTTCTGCAACGAAAGGCACTTCTAGTTCGATTCTCTCAGACTGGTTCCCAACCAGAACACAATGACCCCGATGGTCAGTGAAACGGGCATCACAATCAGTCGAAAGCCAAAGAACAACTGAAACACAACAATTGTCGGCAGGCCACCAAGTGCGATGATCTGAAGCAACATTCCCAGGTGATGTTTCATGAAACGACGCCCTTCTGGTCGATCTCGGTTGCACGTCATTTTGTGTGCAGGCGGGGGTATTTTCGAATTCTAAACGGGCATCAATACAAAAGGCGACTTCCCTTGAGGAAAGTCGCCTGAATTTGAAACGCAGAAAGTCCTGGATACTACTTCAGGTCAGACGGATTGACTTCGATGGGTTTCAATTCCGAAACCTGTCCGTCCTTCACTGTCGCCGCATACTTACGATCCAGGTACCCTTTCTTCTCGTGCCAAACGATAAACGTGTGGCTGCCTTCCGGCAGATTCTCGATGGTGAATCGGCCTTCTTTATCGGTGACAGCGCAGTAAGGATGATCAACAACCAGCCAGTAGGCCGTCATCCATGGGTGATAATCGCAGGTGACCTTGAACGGCAGTCGTTCTGCCAGTTTGTTTTCAATGTCGACCCCTGATCCTTCCGCGGTATTCGGAGCAATCAAGACGTTCTGAGCTGTATTCTTGATTGGATTTGTGTGGGTATTGTGAGCGATCGCATCGTGTGAAATGACTTCAACAGTCTGGCCTGCCTGCAGCGTAAGAGCATGCGGGATAAACTGGCAACCCTTCTGATCGAAGATCACTTTGGCAGGGCTGGGATCCTTCAGATCAGGATGGATCGTCTTTGGCGCTTTCGCGAGATAGATGAAGACATTTGCAATACCTTTGGTGTCCTTGTCGACCACCAGGTCGTCTGCATAAGTATCGGCAGCCGCGCAGACAGCTGCGTCCTTGATAGGCGCGCCCTTCGCGTGCAGCAGCACAGGCTCTGGTGCATCGCCCTTCAGGACCACCTGGCCTTTAATTCCGCCCCAGCCATCTGCCAGAACGCTGGCTGAGCAAAGCAGTCCACACGCTACGGTCAATGCAATTTTCTTCATCAGGTTCTATCTCCTGTTCCGGAATGGTGTCGTTCGGAAACAATCTGAACAAGGTTTCCACACAGTTTCATAACGCTTCATGTCTTGCCGGGATGACGGTGCCCGTCGGCAATCCTTACATCCTGCCCGTCATTTATACGGCCTGGAATCAACAAAGTCGAACACCGAATTCGGGTGTCCCACGATCGGCGTCGACCGCTTCCCGACGTTGGGAACAACGCCATTGGCACAGCTGGCACGAGGTGTGCGTAACCGTCATGAAAGTGTCTTGAATTGCACGCATTCGATCCGGGTGTCACACTGCGGGTGTTAAAGTGACCCTGACACCGGGCGATTCTTCGGAATCTCCGAAGGAGTAACTATTATTCATGCTCTCTCGACTTCACACTTACACCCTTCTTGGCATTGAAGCTCTTCCAGTCGAAGTGGAAGTCGACATTTCGCCTGGCGCTCTGCCAAAAACGATTCTGGTCGGATTAGCCGAAGCGGCGGTGAAGGAAAGTGTCCATCGGATTGAACGAGCCCTGGTCAATAGTGGCTACGGGCGGCCCGAAAACAGAATCGTCATCAACCTCAGTCCGGCTGATCTGCCGAAGGAGGCTGCATCCCTCGATTTACCCATCGCCCTTGGGCTGTTGATTGCGGATGGTCAAATTGACGAAGACCCCGGTCGTCGAGCCATCTATATTGGGGAGCTTGCACTGGACGGGTCGCTCCGACCGATTCGTGGGGCGCTTTCCATGGCACTGGCTGCTCGAGATGCCGGAATGACTCACATCGTCGTACCGGCAGCGAATGCTCAGGAAGCCGCTGTCGTGGAAGGCATTGATGTGATTGCCTGTGGTGTTCTGGCCGAAGCTGTTGGATTTCTGACGGGGCAGCTTCCCCTGGATCCTGTTGTTTTCAGCTGGGACTCTGCGAGACAGACATTCGGAACCTACGACATCGATTACGTGGATGTAAAAGGACAGGAATCTGCCAAGCGTGCTGTTACGGTCGCTGCAGCAGGATCTCACCATCTACTGATGATTGGATCGCCCGGCACGGGAAAAACACTTCTGTCGCAACGGATCTGTACCATCCTTCCCGAACTTGAACCGGAAGAGAGCCTTGAAACAACTCGGATCTACAGCGCAGTTGCTCGCCTTGAACCCGGGCAACCGCTCATGCTTCGGCGACCATTTCGATCGCCACATCACACGATATCCGAAGCCGGTCTCGTGGGTGGTGGCAGCATTCCCCAACCTGGTGAAATCAGCCTTTCGCATAACGGGATCTTATTCCTGGATGAACTTCCTGAATTCAATCGCCGGACACTGGAAGTCATGCGGCAGCCTCTGGAGGACCATTGTGTGACAATTTCGCGGGCTATGGGCAGTGTGACTTTTCCGGCGAACCTCATGCTGGTCGCTGCGATGAACCCCTGCCCGTGTGGCTTCCGCGGAGACCCCAAACGACAATGCAGCTGCAGTCCGGTGCAGGTCGAACGATATCTGAGTCGAATCAGTGGCCCTCTGCTCGACAGAATCGACATCCATATCGAAGTACCCCCAGTGCCATTCCGAGAACTCTCAGACAAGTCTGAAGGCACCTCCAGCGCAAGCATGCGGGAACGAGTTGTTGAGGCAAGGTCGCGTCAATCCGTACGATTCAAAGGAACTCGGACGCTTGCGAACGGGAAAATGAAGCCCCAGCAAATCCGGAAATTCTGCCGTCTGGAGAATGACGCAGAACAACTGCTGAAGAATGCGATGGAAGAAACCGGACTTTCTGCTCGAGCTCACGACAAGATCCTTCGCATCAGCCGGACTATCGCTGATCTGGACGGGAGCGATAAAATTGCAGTCCACCACCTGAGTGAAGCGATTAATTATCGCACCCTGGACCGATCCTACTGGCAAGCCTGACGAAAACAGAACCCGCAAACTCTGGTGGCAGGCTGGCATGCCCACCGCAGGCGATCAGGTGTATGCAGACAATTCGCGAATTTCATCGATGACATCCTCGAGATCTGCGACATCGGCACCGGGCACTCGACCGCCTCGGTCGCACTCACCCAGCAACAACAATGTTTCGTAATCCGGTGATGCCTTCAGTCGCTGATGTGCGCGGAAACCGATTGTTCGATCTCGAATGAGATGCACGTCCATATGATGTCGTATCAGCCACGCAGTGCGATCAGTGATAAAGCCCTCCAGTGCCTGCAAACCTGCTTCGACATGATCATCCATGTCAATTCCCTTTCCAACATCATGCAGCAATGCAGCCAGAAGAAACTCTTCATCGTATGGCAATCGATCAATCGCCAGTTCATAACATTGAAGCAAGTGAAACAGGACATCACCTTCCGGGTGATGTTTCCTGCCTTGCATGACCGATCCCAGCGGCAGCAGGAGTGATCGGTAGACCTGAAAGCGATCGACTTCAAATTCGGTTTGCTGCAAAGCCGCATTCGCTTCAAGTTCGGGGTATTCACGTTTCAGAAACTCTTCGAACTCCGGCAGCGACGCTTTTTCAATGGCCTTGCCCGTAATGGAACTCCTGAACCCGAAACTAACGAGTTCGGGCGAATACATTGTGAGTTCAATCGGAAATCGATCCTGGATGTGGATGTGCGTGTAGACCCGCTCTTCGCCGTGCTTCCGTACCTGCTTGCGTTCTATATGAAACGTCATTCCTTTCTCTTCCAGCAGTCGCTCGATTGGATCGCTGGACACAGAGAACACATGGAGGTCGATGTCCGACCCTCTGCGAATGTGGCCTGTCAAAGTACTGCCAATGACGCGGGGACGAAAACGTTCCAGCAGCTGCAACATCCGCAGTGCCTCCAGACGCATGTCGCGCAGGCGATCGTAGCGTGATGAGCCTTCGAAAAGGCTCGCCATCCGTTGAATCTCGTCGCGTATTTCAGCATTACAGGGCAGTTCTGAAGGCTTAACCCAACCCTGACACAGACGACGCGCCGCCTTCAGTTTGGCACGATAGTACTCGGTCTCGCTACGGGAATACATCAGGCGAGCCGCTTCTACAATGATTGCACGCCTCAGCTTATCGTCCGTCATAAGAGTGGTGGACTGGTCGGATCACCAGCCCCGGGTTTCATCATCAAGTTCCAATGCCAAAAACGCAGCAGCAAAAATGCATCTGAGTGAAGTGTAACAAGTCACAATTTATTTTCGGCCCGACAGACATCATCGTCGGTCGAAAGCGGCTGGTATCGCAGGACTATCGGACAGAACGCCCACCCGGACTCCTGGTTGTGACAGTGCATAGTGTTGTGACCGTGCATAGTGTTGTGACCGCATAGTCTGGCAATCCGATACTCGGCACACAAGGTCGCCATTCACCCGAACAGCCTGAAGGAAGACACGCAGCACAGCGGCTGGTTCAGTCGGGAATCGAAAGTGGCAGAATGACATTCCGCAAAATCTGAATATTCCGCACATCTGCTGAAATCGCCAGAGTCTGCCCTGACTGGCATATTTTCACACAACTGATGAAGCCAGACGTTCGATTCAGAATTTGGGTGAAAGCCAATCCCTGCGCGCGATGTAGACTTTTGGCATCAGTACTGGCGGAAGGTGCGACCAGAGATAATTACACGGTTATGGAGCGATGGAATTGCTCGACCAGGAAAGTTGCCACATCATGACGACTGCCGTAGACGAAACCGTCGAAGCGGATGATCAGACCATCTCAGACTCTGCCACCACAAATACGCTCCCCGACGCATCCGTCCTGGAGGACAAGACTCCTGAATGGTTCCGTACGCCCGGTGTATCCGTTCTCTGCACAATGGCTCTTGGTCTGATTTTCCTTCAGATGGCTTTTCAGCCACTCTGGCATACTGATCTCTGGGACCACATCAATTATGGTCAGCGTATCCTGGAGACGGGGCACGTCAGCTCCACGGAGCCGCTGCTGAAACTGGCGGAAGGAATGCCTATGGTCAACTTCCCCTGGCTTGTCCAACTGGCAATGGCAGCCATGTACAACGGTTTCGGCTTGTCCTCACTCCAGTTCGCTTCGGCACTGATTGTGGCCTCGATGATGGCCATCGTCTGCTGGCGGACCACTCGGAAAAGTGGTTCTGTGCTGGCCGGGCTACTGGCGATTGCAATTTTCGCGACGATTAACCATTACCAGTTCACCGTCATCCGCCCGCAGATTGTTGGACTGTTGTTCTTCACGATCACCGTTTCGTGGTCGATGGCCAGGCAAAGGCACACTCGATTCACCTGGATATGTATGCCCGTGATGTTCGCAGTCTGGGCCAACTGTCACGGATCCTTCTCCGTTGGTCTGACATTGATGGCTTTGACCGGAGCGGGGCGACTTCTGGACATCTGGGTTCGATCCAGATCGCTGCGTCTGGCCATACTGGACTCGCAATTCGACAAGACCGTCATGCTGACCCAACTCTGCGCGGCAGCCGTTCTGTTAAATCCCGCGGGGCTATCCATCTACCAGGAAGTCCTTCAGATTTCCGCCAACCCGAATATCGAATCCATCGGCGAATGGTTCCCTATGTCCATCCGTACGATTCAGGGACAGGTCGCTGCCGGAATGACGCTTTGGTTACTTGGCGCGATGCACTTGAGTCCGCGGCGGATTCGATTCGTGGAACTGTTGCCGCTTGTGACAATGGGACTGCTCGCATGCTGGTCGCTTCGCATGATTAACTGGTGGGCACCGCTGATGGCTGTTTCCATCAGTACCCACACGGCTGCCGCCGTTCGACTCGCCTTCAAACGACGACGACGTACCGAACCCTACCCGTCGCGGGGGCTCTGGACGGTCGTGAATATCGGGTTGTGCTGGATTTTCTTTTCCTTCACACACTTCGGTGTTCAGGTCGTTCACGGTCGGGTCGCCGATCCGGCTCGCCTGGTGTCCAGACAGACTCCGGTTCAGCTGATTGAGTATCTGAATTCGAAAGAGTCATGGCCAAAGGGACTGGCATTCGTTCCGGCAGAATGGGCAGGGTTCGTCATGAATGCGGGGCCCGAATCCATTCAACCGATGGTCAATCTTCACGTCCATGTCATCCCGGAAATGGTCTGGAACGATTACCTGCGTTTGATCCATGGCCCGAATGACTGGGATTCACTCATGGATCAATATGGTGTGAATCTGGCGATCATCGACAAAGAAGCCCAGCCACGTCTGCTCAAAAATCTGAGCCAAAGCGAGGACTGGAATGCGTCATACCAGGACAATCAGGCCGTCGTTTTCGTGCGCAACACGCCCATCTAAGAATACGCAACAGCAGCATCATGTCATTCACGCTGTTGCCCGGGACTATTTGAATTCAGATTTGGCTTATCATGTCGCACCCCAATCGAATCAGTACAACCTTTCGAACCTTCGCGCTGACTCAGTTTGGCGTTGCTTCGGCTTTCCTGCTTTCGTGGTACCTTCTGCCCGACGTTCAGCAGCGTCAGGTCGCCGCTGAGTTACTGAATCGACCTGTGCCTGTGGATGTCATCGTATCGGGCACCATTCCCACTCGAATCCAGTCACTCTACGACGATGAAACGGTTGTCAGTGAAGAAGAACTCGCCGCCGTGCTCAGAAAGATCCTGCCACGATTCAGTCAGAAGAACCTTCGACCCAACTACGTGGAACACGCGCTGAGAGTCTGGGGAAACCAGATCGAATTCCAGAATCCGGATCTTATCTCAGGTCCTCAGATGGCGGACTATCTGCTCGACACCGGAAAGTACATCGCTTCGTGGGGAGACAGTGGCCAACCGATTCTGGAACCCATGGATGATGGCGTTTCCATTCGATGGGGTGCTGACATGACAGCCAGCGTGCACCACGACCATCTTCTGGCATGTCTGACAGAAGCTGGCGTAACTCTGGATACCCCCGTATACACTCCCCGCCGACAACTTCAGTTTCGAGATGTGTTGAATCAGGCTTTGCGAGACTTTCAGCTGGACGAACGCGAAACAGAATGGTCAGTGATGGCGTTTGGGTTCTGGCTGGCCCCGGAACATATCAACCGCTGGCACAATGGCCAGGGACGGGAAATCAGTTTTGATCTGCTGGCAGACCGACTGATGCGAAACCACAAGAAACACGGAGTCTGCCTCGGAACTCATCGCGTGTATTCCCTGATGGCATTGCTTCGCCTGAATCAAATGTATGACGGATCTGTGTTATCAGATGAAACAAGGCAAGACGTCGAAAATTACATTCTTGACGTCAGGGACTTGATCATCGCTTCACAGGAAGAGGATGGTGCCTGGCCACCGAACTGGCAGGATGGTGCTGGTGCGGAAGCCAATCGAGACGCCAGGGAAAAACCTCACCGACGCGTGATCGCCACAGGGCATCACCTGGAATGGCTGGCCATTGCCCCGGAGCGATTCCACCCGGACCGAAATATCGTCCGGCACGGGGCCGACTGGGCGATTCGGGATGCGATTGATGCTCCTCAGTCGCAGATTGATCAGAACTACACGTTCTACTCTCACGTCGGAAATGCCCTGGCTCTGTGGCGGAATACGACGCCAGCCGAATTCTGGCAACAGTGGCGCAGCGATCACCCCGAGGCGGAAGAATTCGCAGAGCCAGCGGCCACAGTCGAATCGAAGGATGAAAAAACCGTTCCACAACAAGCGCATTGAGGCGATTACAGGCTGGATTTTTCCCCACCAGGCCGCAAAAATTGCACGTCGGCCAGAGAGCCAGAGTTTGAAATGGCACGTGCAGGATGCGGATGTGTCTTGGAATTCAGGGATCGAATCAGGTGCAGATATGGTTATTAACGTCGATAAACCGTTCCAGCTTTTGATCACCGACGATAATTCAGCCTTTCGTCAGGTGCTTCGCGACGCGCTGGAACTCGCCTCCACCAACGTTGAAGTCGTTGAACAGTCTCATGAGACTGCCAGCCACCGAGGGCCAATTCTCGAGGTGTTCGAGGCAGAATCAGGCGAAGAAGCCGTAGAAATTGTCCGCAAACAGCGAATTGACATCGTCCTTCTGGATATGCATATGCACATCATGTCCGGGCTTGAGACCCTGAGGGTTCTCAAACGGATGGACGCATTGAGACCCTGCATTCTGATCACATCCGATACCAGCGAGCAGATCTGTCGCGAAGCTCAGGAAGCCAACGCATTCTCTGTTCTGAAGAAGCCCGTCCCGCGCAGGCAACTGGTCGCAACCGTCTCAACCGCTCTGGCGTCTGCATACCACAACGAAACTGAGTAAGTCGCACCGGGGTCTTTTCTTCAATCGACTCTTCGCTTAGGTCCTGATCCTTCCGGTCCTGCACCTGATCCGCCGGGTTCTGCATTAGCAGGAACGATCATAGGGAAGAACTTCATTCAGTGAACGAACTACCCAGTCTCGATAGGCTCCGTCTCGATAGGCTCCGGGCATAAACCCGGAAGCGTTCTTCGTTGGAGAACGGCTACGCGGAGAGCTTCCACAGTCGTTTCCGCGACGGATTGGCCTGCTCCCACTCCGGTCGCTGCGCTCCCTCCATTTCAGCAGGCCAATCCGTTACCTTTAACCCAGCCCTGACTCGCTTTTCCCGTGGTACAGAAAATGGGGGCACGCCAACAGCGACACGAACAGTGTTCCCAGACGAACACAGTGTTCATGAACGTCGTTCCTTATCATCCGCAGTGATTCATGACTATCTGGCTGGTGGTTGCCACGGTACAGCGCCGCCGCGCTGGAGATGGAGACGCAGTTTCGCATTGAGCTGGTTGACGATGCCTCGGTTTTT